>DUQZ01000004.1 GCA_012837525.1 Clostridiales bacterium
CACGTTTTCTGTACATCTGACACCCCAAACGCCTTATTTTGACTGGCTTTATATGTGTTCAGTATACCATGAATCATGCGATTTATCCAGTGTTTTCAACGTGTTGAGGGTTATTCAGCAGGCCCTACTTACTAAATGTAGCCTATTACTCATATGTACATTTAATACTCGTTCCCATCCCCATTCCCCTCGCCATCCGGCTGCTGATCCTCCGGCACAAAACCGCGCAGCAGTTTCGCCATCATGAACCCGGTTTTGCCGTCCACCCACACCTTGCGCCAGTAGGTGCTGCCGCCGGTGACGATGACGCGGGTGCCGTTGGTGTACAGGCCCAGGGACTCGCTTTTGGTGCTGCCCTTGGCGCGCAGGTGCGCCCCCTGCCCGTCGGGGTTGTCGATGACGGTTTCCATGCCCTCAGGCTCGGGCATGAACACGCCGGGGTCCAAATCCGCATAGACAGGCTGCGGGGAGAGGGCGGAGGCCTGCATGAAGCCTACCTGGCCGTCCTCCAGCATCACGTGGGCAAACTCCTCCGTGATGCCCAGCACCGTGACGCTGCCGCCATTGGGGACGGAACCGATTTTATCGGATTTGAAGCTTTGCTCCGCGCGCAGGGTAAGGCCATTGTACTTGGGGTGTTGGACAGTGGGATGCGGCAGGGCGGGGGCGACGCTGCCATAAGGCGCGTCAAGCAAAAGCAGTGCGCGGGGCATGAAGCCCTCCAGGGTGCCGACGCGCACCTGCACATAGTCCTTGTGGGTGTTGTCAATCACCTGCACGGTGACGCCGTTGTAGTACTTGCCATGGGTCTTGGCCTTCACGCTGGCCTTCTGGTACAGGGGCACGCGGGTTAAATAGTCCGGGCTTGAGACAATCCCGTAGGAGGGCGTGTCCGCCTCCGTCTTTTGGCGCAGCACGCCAGCAGTCACCCAGCCTGTCGTAGGGACGCCGGCCAGGTTGAGGTAGAGGATTTGCTGATATCCGCCCTGCTCCCCCACCACCTGGCAGGCCATGCCGGTGGGCAGAACAGCGCCGGATCCGTCTTCCGCGCTCGCGGTATCAAAAATCGGCAAATCCGCGCCGGGGTTGATGTACAGCGCAGGGCTTGCCTGCTGCGCCTGTGTTTCCGCAAAAGCGGGGAGCGCCAGGGACAGGGCCATCAGAATGGCCAGCGTCAGGGCCAGTAAACGGGGTTTTCTGCTTAATCGGGTCATGTTACCTCCTGCCCGCATGCCGCGGGCTGTTTCAACGAAAATCGAGGTCACCGTCTATCAAACGCGTGACAGGGCTGCCTTCATGCATGCGGTTTACGCAACAGGGGGAAGGCCGCGCCTTCCCCCATGATACCGCAATATAGGTGATGACAAAACTTCCTCAGCGGCGACGCTTTGATCCTCTGAACACCAGCAGGAACAGCACCGAGCCGCCCACTGCCACCAGGAAGGACCACAGATTGAAGCCGTCCACCCCGGTTTTGCCAATCAGGCTCATGATAAAGCCGCCGATCACAGCGCCCAGGATGCCCACGATGATGTTGGACAAAATGCCCATGCTGGCGTCATGGCCGGTAATCTTGCTGGCAATCCAGCCAGCCAGCGCGCCAAAGATAATCCACGATAAAATACCCATGTTTTCTCCTTTTTCTTCGGTCTAAAATACAGGTTCTCTGTCGTTTTCGCAGGAATCAAAAGACCCTGCAAGGAGATTATACCCAATGGGTGTTTGACAGGCGAAAAATCCCTGTAGCAATTGGCAATCAGGCCGGCTCCTGTTTTTTGTCATGCCCTGCCTTGAAGCTCAACAGCATCACCAGCGCTGCCAGTGTCGCCGTCAGCAAAAAGGTGGCGGTGAGGTTGCCGGGCAGGGTGCCGATGAGGGACGGGAAAACGGTGATCCCGCCCATGGTGGAGATCATCATCATGCCGATGGCCGAGCCGCTGCGCTCCGGGAAGAGCTGGGTAGCCAGCACCACCAGCATGGGCCAGGTGGGCCCGCAGCCAAAGCCGTACAGGACAACGCCCACCACGCGCAGCCAGGTGACGGGTGCAATCACCATAATCAGGATGCCGGTCACCGCGATGGCCGCGAACACGCGGATGCTGATGACTTCCTTGCCGGTGAGGGAGGCGCCGATCAAGCGCGCCACAATCATGGAGCCCCAAAACAGGGAGATCATGAAGGCGCCCATGGTCTCGCTCTCACCGCTGGCGATGAAGAGCAGCTTGGTGTAGGTGGCGGCCACGGACTCATAGCCCAGGTAGAGGAACATCATCAGCGCCAGCACCGCCATGCGGCGGTCTTTTAACACTTCAAACATGGAAAAGGGCGAGTGCCCCTTGACCTCTTTGGTAATCTGAGGGTGTTTCGCGGTGAGCGCGATGAAAAATACAAACACCGCCGCGATGATGCCGCTGTACAGGAAGACCTGGTGGTGGGACCCGCTGAGCTGCACAACGGCGATGGCAAACATAGGGCCTAAAATGGCGCCCAGGCCAAAGCCGGAGTGGGCAATGTTGACCCATTTGGAGGCCTGTTCCGGGTTTTCATCGCTCAAGACTGCGCTGGCCATGCCCTCGGCCGGGCCAAAGCCCACGCCAAACAGGAACAAGCCAATGGCGATGGGCAGGAAGGCGTGGCTGACAAACATGATGGCAAAGCCCGCTGTTAGGATGGTAGTGGCACCGATGATAACCCGGCGCTTGCCCACGTGGTCGGCCAGGCTGGAGGACAACACCAGGCTGGTTAAGGAACCCAGCGCGTAAATGGAGATAAACAGCCCGGCGTCAGAGGCCGCGCGGCCCAGGGACAGGGCGATGCGGTCTGCCACGGTGTTGAAGATGTTGATCATCATCCCCAGCGCGGTGATAAACAGGCTAAACAGCAGGTTTTGTTGGGTTTGTCGGCTCATCTCAATATGCAGGTTGCTGCCTGTGGACGGCACAACCTGTTTCCTTTCCTGTGCTGGCGCACGGTGGGTGTACGGATTTTGACAAATTCCGTTTGCCGCGCCGCGCGCTGTCATCATAGCATATCCACAGGGGAAGGGCAAAACACAAGCGCTGGTTTTGGGGGCGAATTGTGCTTTATCTGTACAAAAGAAAACCGGGGCAGGCGGCTTGCCGCGCGCCTGTCCCGGTTGGGGTTGGTTTATCTGCTTATTTCGCCTGAATCTTGATCACAGCCGCGGTGAGGGCATCCAGCGTCAGGCTGATCAGCTTGCCGTCCTTTATCGTCAGCTGCACACCATCAGGCGCGTCAATCGGCTTGGTACCGGCTGCGCTGGCGTCCACCAATACGGCCAGGCCCTCTGCCGGGTAGGCCTGCTCCGCCACATCCAGGCTGCGCGCCTGGCTGTCCGCGTTGGCGATGACCAGGTAGGTATCGCGCGTGTCCTTGGACAGGGCGGTGAAGGCCAGCAGCAGGTCCGCCTCCGCGATGTCGGGCGAGAGGACGCGGGCGATTTCCCGCTCAATGTCCTCGGCATCCGCGTAACTGAAGGCGTCCGTGCTCTTGCGCAGCGCGATCAGCCCTTTGGTATAGGCCTGGGTCAGCGCGTGCGGGGCGCTCTCCTCCATCGTCTGCCAGTCAAACATGTTCACGGCGTCAGACGCGTCATAGGAATCATGGATGAAGTAGGGGTACTCAAACGGGTTGCCCGACGCATCCTTCATGAAGGTGGACTTGGCGGGCGCCGTATCCACCCGGCCGATATAATCCGGATGGCGGAACTGCTTGGTGCGCCCATACTCCTGCCCGGCGTGCAGGAAGATGATGCCCTGGTGGGTCAGCAGCAGGGCGTTGCCCAAACGCTGCCGGCGCAGGATCTCCTCCTGGTGGTCCTTGGGGTCTTTCTTGATGGACAGCGCGATCACGTCATGCAGGGTGAGGTTGTCGTGTGCCTCGATGTACTGGACGATGTCGCCGGGGTCGTCCTGGCGCACGTTGCCGGGCTGCGCCTTCACGTTATCAATCAATAGGCTGATGCTGCGCTTGCCGCCCGTGATGAAGCGGGGCTGGCCCTCAGAGCCAAAGCCGGATTTAAGCTCGTTACGCACCTCATCAGAAAACACCGCCACCGCGTCCGTCTGGTCCATCGCGTCCTGGTCGGCCGGGGTGACGCCTGTGACACCCGCGTCCCCGTTCCAGGTGCGCCAGCCCTCGCCAATCCACAGCGTGTTGGGGTTGATCTGGCTGACCTGCTCAGAGGCAATCTGCACCGTTTCCAGATCCAGGTTGCCCATCATGTCAAAGCGGTAGCCATCCACCTTGTAGGTGTCCGTCAGGTAGACCAGGGAATCCACAATCAGCCGCCTTGTCATCGCGTGGGTAGAACCCACCTGCCCGCCGCCAAAGCTGCCCTTGGGCTTGCCGGACTTGTCCATGAAGTAGTAGTAATTGGGCTCGATGTCCTCCAGCAGCTCAATCTTGGCGGTATGGTTGTACACCACATCCAGGATGACGCCCATCCCCCTGGCATGGATGGCATCCACCAGCTGCTTAAACTCCACAACGCGCACAGCCGGGTCATCCGGGTTGGTGGCGTACATGCCTGTGAGCGCGAAATAGGACTGCGGGTCATAGCCCCAGTTGTAGTTTTGGTTTTCCGCGGCGTAATCCATCACCCGCGCGCGGTCATGCTCGTTGACGTGGTAGTAGTTCATGACCGGCAGCAGCTGGATGTGCGTCACGCCCAGGTCCTTTAAGTAATCCAGTTTTTCAATGAAGGCTAAGAAGGTGCCGGCGGGCGCCTTCAGCTGGCCGTCCAGCGCCGGGCTGATGGTGAAATCGCGCACATGCGCCTCATAGATGATGGCGTCCTCGCGCGTGATGAAGCCCGGGATGTCCGCGAAATCCAGCGCCGGCCCGATGCGCTCTGGCGCCACAATCGCGGCCTTGCCCACGGTTTCGTCCTGCTCATTCGCTGAATTCCAGGCCGCCATGGAACGGGCGTAGGGGTCCAGCACCAGTTTTGCTGTATCCCCTCGCTTGACACGGAAGTGGTAGAACACGCCCGCCAGGCTGTCAAGCCCTGTGTTGTCCTTGTTCAACACCACTTCCCAGATGTTCTCCGGGTTTTTGATCAGGGGGATGGCCTCCGCCAGCACCTTGTGCTGATCCTCCGCCGCGTAAAGCACCGCCTCCACCGCATCCGCGGTGGGCGCCCACAGGCGCAGGATGGCCGTGCCGTCCACGTTCAGGCTGGCGCCCAGCGCCCCCTGGGTGGCGAACTGCTCATCGATCTCCTGCCAGGTGCTGCCCTGCTCCTCCTGTGCGGCGGGCGCCGCCTCGGCATAGGGATTGGTACGGATGGTGGCGTCGCCCTCGCGCATGTAGATCACGCGGGTTGTGCCGTCCATCTCCAGCTTATAGTCCTCCGTTTGCTCCCCCGTCTCGCGGTTCACAAACAAAAAGCCCACTTCCTTCGCGTCCTCTACCAGTTCAATATCCACATAGGCGCCCAGCGGGCCAAAGTCCTCCGTCATGGGGGTGGCGCCCACAGGCCAGCCGCCCGTTTTCTCCGACGCCGTCACCACGTCGCCCCAGAACCACACGCCCATGTCCGTATAGTCCGTGCTCTCCCGGTAAAAGCGCACGCGCACATGGCTTTCCGGAATCTGCCGCAAATCCTCATAGGCGATCTCCAGCTGGTTGTTGATCCACACCTCGCGCATCCTGGGGTTGGCCAGCGGAATCATCAAATCCTCCGGCGTCAGCTTGGTACCCATCGCGTCAATCACCAGGGTGCCCACTTCTTTGGCGTCCGGGGTGAGCGCGATGTCCAGATAGGCGCCCTTCTCATCCGCGTGCGCGAACACCGTCCGCCCATCGGGCCAGGATCCCGTTTTCTCTGACGCTGTCACCACATCGCCCCAGAACCAGATGCCCAGGTCCTCGTACTTGTTTTCCTCGTTTTGATAGTGCACGCGCAGCAGATCTGGCGCGTCCTCCGCCACCACCACAGGCGCAAACAGCGGCACAAGCAGTGCCAGGACCAGCATCAATGACAGGAATCTTCGTTGCGTTTTCATAAAACGACCTCCCCTATTTATTGCGAATGATATATACAGATATATACCCTTTTTGTCTGTTTTTTTTACGTGAAATGGAGGTTTTCATATATAAAAAGAGCGGGGAGACACCTTTTGAAAAAGGCGTCTCCCCGTACCCCTCTGCCCAAAACTTTTGAATGGGCAATTCTATTACATGTCCAGCAATCTTTTCGCGTCCGCCATCTCCAGATCGCGGGAGCCGGCCTGGTGCTCCAGGTGGTGGGTCAGCTCGTGCTTGAGCACGTCTTTGATCAATTCAAATGCGCGCGCGTCATCCTCAAGGTCCGGGTACACGCGCATAAAGGAACCGTAATACAGCAGGATGCCCCGCCCCATGCCGTGGCTGACCCGGTACTCGCCCAGGATATAGGCCGGGCTGCCGGAAGCTGTGGCGTGGTTTGTTTTGCTATGTTCCACCACGCCGATGCCCAGGTTCAAACCTTCGAAGATCTCCTTGGGGATCTCGCTGGCTGCCTCACCCAAAAGGGCGGTAAACCGGTCAATGCTAAGCATCAGACTGCCTGCTTACCCCTTAATCCCGCCCCTGGCCACACCCCGGATGATCTGCTTCCTGGCAAACAGGAAGAGGATAATCATCGGCAGCACGGTCACGGTGGAGGCAGCCATCAGCAATTCAAAGTTGGCGCCCACCTCGGTGGTGAAGTGGTACAGCCCAAAGGGCAGCGTGCGCCGCAGGTCCGACTTGATGACCAAAAGCGGCCACATGAAGCTGTTCCAGGAGGCCAGCGCGTTGAGGAGCACGATGGTCACCAGCGAGGGTCTTGCGATGGGCACCATCACCTTCCACAGGTATTTCCAGTTGGTGCAGCCGTCCACCCTGGCGGACCAGTACAAGCCGCTTGGGATGGACTGGAAGAAGTTGCGCAGGATGTAGGTGTAGAAAATGCTGCTGGTAAAGGGGATAATCAGGGCGTAGAGGGTGTCGTACACGCCCAGCTTGACGATGGTCTGGAAGTTGGTGATGACCAGCATCTCAAAGGGCACCATCATCATGGACAAAAGCAGGGAGAACAGGATCTCCCGCCCGCGGAACTCCAGCCGCGAGAAGGCGAATGCCGCCAGGATGGTGGTGAAGGTGGTGACGCCCACAGAGCCCAGCACCGTGATGACGGAGTTGAGGAAATAGCGCGCGAAGGGCGCTTTTTCAAAGACGATTTTGAAGTTCTCAAAGTTCGCCCAGTTCTGCGGGAACATGGTGGGCGGGAAGTAGTTCATCTCGTTATAGGTCTTCAGCGACGAGGACAGCATCCAGAAGAAGGGGAAGACCATCACCAGCATGCCAAACACCAGCAGCACATAGCGGATGATGCGCGCCGCCAGCGGCCGCAGGGTATAGCTGTGGTCCAGCAGGAGGGAGAGGATCAACAAGCCCGCGCCCATGAGGAAGGCCGCCAGCGCCAGCCATTTGTTTTGCAAAAACAGCAAAATGGGCAAAGCAGCCGCCATCAAAGCCCAGCTGAGGGCAAACAGCGCGCCATTAAGCGGGTAGGATTTTTGGCTTGCCTGTGGTTGTTTAATCATACTGCCACCTCCGCTGGATGAAGCGCTGGAGCATCGTAAACAGGAAGATGATCAAAAACAGCACGATGGCAGCGGCCGCTGCGCGCCCCAGCTCGCGGTTGTTGTCGTGCATCATGTCGTAGATGTAATACACCATGGTGTACAGGTTCTTTGCCGGCCCCGGCGCCCCGTTAAACAGGACCACCACGGTGGAGAACACCTTGAACGCGCTGATGGAGTTGATGATCAGCACCAGGGAGATGGTGGGCGCAAGCAAGGGTACCGTGATACGCCGGAAGATGCGGAAGGCGCGCGCGCCGTCCACCCGGGCAACGGTGTAGTAGCTCTCATCAATGTTTTGAAGCCCTGACAGCAGCAGGATAATGGTAAAGGGCAGGGAGTTCCAGATGCCGAAGATGATCAGCGCCGTCATGGAGTGGCTGATGTTGCCCAGCCAGTGCACCGGGTCCATCCCGAACCAGCCCAATATGGCGTTGAGCAGGCCGAACTTCTGGTTGAAGATCCACCGCCACACCATGCCCACCGCGGTGACCGAGGTGACCATGGGCAAGAAGTAGGTGGTCTGAAAGAGGGCGGAGAAGCGCAGCTTCTGGTTAAGCAAATAGGCGATGATGATGGCCAGCACCGTGCCCACCGGAACTGTCACCAGCACGTAGAACATGGTGTTTTTGAGCCCCTGCAGGAAGTAGTTGGTGGTGCCGGGCTCCCCGAAGATGACATGTTTGTAGTTGCCAATACCCCAGCCGGCGAAGCTGCCATCCAGGCGATAGTGCTCCTGAAAGCTCATGATCACCACGCGCACCACCGGGTACAGGGAAAAGAGGGCCACGCCGATGAAGAAGGGCAGCAGGTAGTCCATCGGCTCAAGCCGCTGGCCCAGCCGCGCGCGCTTGTCCACATCGCTGCGCAGGTAGTTTACCAAGAGGGCGGCCGCGAATATCAGCAAAAAGACGCCCAGCGCCACCAGCGGCGTGTAATAGTACATGATGGGGTAGTAGGGCTCGTTGGAGGCCAGGCCCAGGCGCACATCGCCCAGGGTGACATCGCGCTCCAGCTGCTCCGCCTGCGTGGCAAGCGCTGTGACGATGCCCTCCCGCTGTGCGGGAAAGCGCTCCTTCATGCTGGCCTGCAAGCCCTCATCCGCCACCCGGCCTACAGCGCCTTCATACAGCGTGTCCACCACGATGGCGGCGATTTCCGCCTCCGGCGTTTCCGCCTCCACCAGCGTGGTGACGGTGGTTTTTAAGCCGCGCTTTTTGGAGGACATGCCGGTATCCAGTTGGCGCAGCACGGTATTGTCCTGGCCCTCACCCACCGCGTCCTTGACTTTGGACGCGCCCTCGTCCATGAACAGGTTGGCCTGCAGGGTGTTTTGCATCTGGTCCACCTTGCCGGCCAGGCGCTGGCGCCCCATTAACCCCAGGCCCAGGGCCAGCGCGCCAATGAGGGTGAACAGGATGATGTGCACCACCACCCGCCCGGGGCCGGCCCGGCGCGGGATATAGGGCGCCCGCTGCGTAAGTTGTGTTGTGCTCATCAGATGTACCTCTCCCCCGTCTTCAAATCAAACACGAAGACGCCGCGGTCCTTCAGCCCCAATACCACGGTGTCCCCGGGCTTGAAGCCGTATTCGGAGGCAATATAGGCGCGGAAATGGACGCCGCCAAAACTTAAAATGGCCATCTCCTCCTTGCCCATTTGGAACACGCTGTCCACGGTGCAGGTGAGGCGGTCTGGCTGCTGTTCACTTTCCACCACGAAGCTTTCCGCGCGCACGGACAGGTTCACCTCCGTCCCCTCCGGCACCTTGCCGGACAGGCCTAGGGTGACGCGGCTGCCGTCTGCCATCACAAAGTCATCCCCCGCCACCTTGCCCGGGAAGTTGTTGATGGGCGGGTTGCCCAAAAAGTCCGCCACAAACTGGTTGGCGGGCTGGTTGTACAGCTCTTGGGGCGCTGCGTGCTGCTGCAGGAAGCCGTCCTTCATCAGCACGATGTGGTCGGAGATGGACATGGCCTCCTCCTGGTCGTGGGTGACAAAAATGGTGGTCACCTGCGTTTCCAGCTGGATGCGGCGGATTTCCTCGCGCATCTCAAGCCGCAGACGGGCGTCCAGGTTGGACAGCGGCTCATCCAGAAGCAGCAGGCGTGGGTTTTTCACCAGCGCGCGGGCAATGGCTACGCGCTGCTGCTGGCCGCCGGACAGCTGCTTGGGTTTCCTGCCCAGCAGGTTGCCCATGTGCACCAATTCGGCAATCTCCCTGGCGCGCGCCTCCCGCTCCGCCGGGGGCACCTTTTGGATTTCCAGCGGAAAGGTGATGTTGCCCATCACCGTCATGTGCGGGTAGAGGGCGTAGTTCTGGAACACCAGGCCGATGCCGCGCTGCTCCGGCGGCAATTTGGTGACGTCCTCCCCGTCAAAATAAATCTTGCCCGAGGTGACCGGGATGATGCCAGAGAGCATGTTGAGTACCGTGCTCTTGCCGCAGCCTGAGGGCCCCAGCAGGCAGACCAGCTCCCCGTCATTTAAGGTGACACTGAAATCCTGTACCGCCTTGGTCTCACCAAAGTGTTTGGTCAGCTTTTCCATGATCACTTGCATATGATAACTCCGTTCCCGCGCAGCAATGCCCGTTTCGTATTGACGCAGTTGTAGTGTTTTCTATCTTACCCAAAGACGCTGGTTTTTTCAATAAATTGCCAATATTTTACACATAAAAACGGCAGGGGACGCGCCCCTGCCGCTTGGGTAGTTGGTTTAAATTACAGTTTGATGCCCAGGAGGGCCAGCAGGTTGTTGTTGGCGAAGACCGCCACGGTGACCAGGGAAACGGTGGCCATCATCTTGATGAAGATATCAAGGCAGGGGCCGACGGTGTCCTTTAAGGGGTCGCCCACGGTGTCGCCGATGATGGCGGCATCATGCGCGGGGGTGCCTTTCTCATGGCCCTGGATGGCGCCGGTTTCGATGTATTTCTTGCCGTTGTCCCAGGCGCCGCCCGCGTTGCCGGCGAAGATGGCAATCATGATCGCGCACACGGTGGAGCCGATAATCAGCCCGCCCACAAAGTGCGGCCCCAAGACAAAGCCGCAGGCAACCGGCACCAGGATGGCCAGCAGGGAGGGGATCTTCATCTCGGAGATGGCACCCTTGGAAGAAATCTCAATGCAGGTTTTGTAGTCCGGCTTGGCTTTGCCGTCCAGCAGGCCCGGAATCTCGCGGAACTGACGGCGGACCTCATCCACCATCTTGCGCGCGGCCTTGGCCACCGCCTCAATCAGGATGCCCGAGAACAGGAAGGGCAGCGCGCCGCCAATCACAGCACCGGCCAGCGTCATGGGCTGGATGATGTTGAGGACGAGCGGGGTGTTGAAATCGTTGAAGGAGTACAGGTAGGAAATCATCAGCGCGAGAGCTGCCAGGGCGCCAGAACCAATCGCGAAGCCCTTGCCGATGGCGGCAGTGGTGTTGCCAACGGAGTCCAGGGTATCGGTGATGCGGCGCACTTCGGGATCCAGGCCAGACATCTCGGCGATGCCGCCGGCGTTGTCGGCGATGGGGCCGTAGGAGTCAACCGTCACGGTGGCGGACACGAAGGACAGCATGCCCATGGCGGCCATGGCCACGCCGTACATGCCGGCTGCATAATAGGAGAAGATGATGCCCATGCCCAGGATGATGCAGGGCAGCATGGTGCTCTTCATGCCAACGGCCAGGCCCTGGGTGATGGTGAGCGCCGGGCCCTCAATGGAGGCATGCGCCAGCCTGCGGGTGGGCTCGAAATGGTCGGAGGTGTAGTACTCAGCCACCATGCCGATTAAGACGCCGGACACGACGCCGATGGTGGAGGCAATCCAGGGGGAGACAAAGCCGGCGGCAAAGCCCAGGGTATTGCGCAGCAGGCCCACATCAAAGCTGCCAAACATGCCCCAGGACACGAAGAAGCCGGCCACAATGGTGCCCGCGGCTGCCACATAGGTGGAGGCGTTGAGGTCCTTGTGCGGGTCATCCGTCAGTTTGGGCCGCAGGAGCAGGGAGGCGATGCCCGCGATGCAGGCGATCATGCCGATGGCCACGAAGATCATCGGGAAGACGATCAGGCTGTTTAACATTTCCTTGGTCATGCCGGTGCCTTCAGCCATGGATTTGGAGAACATGTGGTAGGCCAGGATGATGCCGGAGGCGACAGCACCCACATAGCTTTCCAGCAGGTCGCTGCCCAGGCCCGCGACGTCGCCCACGTTGTCGCCCACGTTGTCGGCGATGGTGGCGGGGTTGCGGGGGTCATCCTCGGGGATGTGGGCTTCGGTCTTGCCCACCAGGTCCGCGCCCATGTCAGCGGCCTTGGTGTAGATGCCGCCGCCCACGCGGTTGAACATGGCCACCATGGAGCAGCCCAGCGCGTAGCCGGAAAGCGTCATGGTGAAGGGATTGATGTTCAGGCCAATCAGGTTGCGGTAGGTGGCTTCGGTCTCCGCCACCTGGCCCATGCGGTAGCCAAAGATGTAATAGACAATGAACAGACCCAAAAGCGCGAACCCGCCGACGGACAGGCCCATGACGGAGCTGCCGCGGAAGGCGACCTTCACGGTCTCGCCGATGTTGCGGGTTTCCCTGGCGCGGTTTGACACGCGCACGTTTGAGTAGGTGGCGGACTTCATGCCCACCAAGCCTGCCAGACCGGACATGACAGACCCGAGGACCAGCGCGACCGCGGCGTGCCAAGTGGTTAACACGGCGATGACGCCGGCTACGACCAGCACTGTGATGTACAGGATTTTGTACTCATAGGCGATAAAGGCGTTGGCGCCAACGCGGATCGCGGCGGCGATCTCACGCATTTCCTCCGTGCCCTCGGGCATCCGCTTCATCGTTAAATAGTTGAAGGCGGCAAAGCACAGGGCGAGGATGGCGGCGAAGAGGACCAGGAGAATCAATAAACTCATGCTTCTTCCTTTCACCGGGTTGTTCCGGGCTTGGTTTTATCTATGAACACCGCAAGATTGCGGGAATCATATCAGGGGCAGGTTACAGGGAATAGGCCACCCGCCGGGCCATGGCGGCATTCATGTGCAACAGGCGCCGCCACCTTCTAAAATAGTTAAAATGGGGCAGAAAATCAAGCCTTTTCAGTAAAAAAGCAAAATTTGTCGGACAATCATCATTTATTTGTATACAAACACAAAAAAGGGGCTGCCAGCCGGCAGCCCCGAATGGGTTGGTCTGATAAGTTTATTTGCCCTGGAGGGCAGCGTTGGAGAGGATGATGGCCTCGTCCCAGGCTTCGTCGGCCGTCATCTGGCCGCTGGCCGCCTTGATGATGGCGTCACGGATGGCGTTGCGCACCACGTTGGCGCCGGTCACAGCGGGCAGGGAGCCGGCCTTGTCCAGGTGGCCCTGCACAGCGGCAAGCGCCTGGTTGGCCAGGGAATCCTTGCCGATGAAGGCCTTGTAGGCATCGGTCTCACGCGTCCAGGCATAGGGCGCCAGCGCGATGACGGACTCGGCCCAGCCGGCGTTGACCTCGGGGGAGATGAAGTATTTCACAAACTCGTAGGCACCCTCGGCGCGGGCATCATCGTTGTAGTAGAACACGATGGGGCCGCGGTTCCAGGAGGGATACCAGGTGTCCGCGGGCATGGGCGCCATGGCAAACTCAAACCCGTCGGGATTGATGTAGGGGAAGCCGGCAGAGGAGCCGATATAGGAGGCAACCTGGCTAGAGCCAAAGTCAACGGAGAAGTAGTTGCCAACAGAGGTCAGGGAAACCAGGCCTTCCTTGGCCAGGTCGACTAGCCAGGCCACCTTGGCGCGCACTTCGGGCGTATCAAACAGGACTTTCTGGTTGGGCACATCGATGTAGCCGGCGCCCGGGGTTTCCATGATCAGCATCTGCACGATGTCCGTCAAGCTATCCGTGCCCAGGAAGGGGATGTTCTTCGCTTCCTTCACCTTGCGGGCGGCCGCTTCCAGCTCCTCCCAGGTGGTGGGCACGGGGATTTCCAGTTCCTCAAGCAGGGTCTTGTTGTAGAACAGGATGGGGCCGGTGGTGTAGGCGGGCACATAGTGGATGAGGCCATCCTCAAAGCCCAGCACTTCGCCTTCCAACACGCCCTTGGAGAGGGCTTCCTCAAAGCCCTTGATGCCGATCTCTTCGTCATAGATGTACTGGCTCAGGTCCGCCACGTGGCCGCTCTTCACGTACTGGGCGGCTTCTGAGGGATAGTTGAAAATGATGTCCGGGCCAATGCCTTCCAGCACGGCCGAGTAGACTGCCTTGGTGAAGTCCGCGTTGGGCTGCTGGTGCATCACCATTTCAACGTTTTCGCTCTGCGCGTTGAAATCCTCCGCGGCCTTGAGCAGGTAGGCTTCCTGGTCGTCTGTAAAGGTATACCAGACTGTCACCTTGGTCTTGGCTTCCGCGGCCTGCGCCTCCACGGGGCGGGTCAGGAAATAAATCCCGACGGCGCTGGCGACGACAAGCGCGACAATCATGATGGTGGTCCAGGTTTTCTTCGACATGGGCTCCTCCTTCAAATCCTTTGCCAATTCTGGCAGTTATGGGCAACATAATATCAGGCTATGCCCTGTACTAATAGTATACCTTTTTTCCTGGAATGCAAACGTTTTATTGTAAAGTTTTGGCGGGGTTTTTGACGCCTTCATTTTGGTTTTGCGTTTGCTGGTATCGCTCCAGCGACTGCAGGATGCCGCGCGGGAAGGGCACCCCCAACAGGGCAGCGTTTTCCACCACGGAAAGGGCCTCATTGGCCGCGTAAAAGCCAATCACGCTCAGCCTGCAGATGCTGGTACCCAGGAGGGTATCAAGCGCTGTGCCCAGGATGACCAGCAGCACCATGAGCAGCTTGCGGGTTACGCCCAGGAAAAACTGGCGGGAGCGAAATCCGCCCTGCTTTGTTTTGTCGCTGCGCTGGTAAAAGGCGACGACCAAGCCAGAGAGCAAATCCAGGCCCATCAACAGGAACATGATGCCCAGCGCGCCGTCCCAGCCGCCCAGGGCGCGGGTCATCCAGGCCAGGGCGGTCATGAAGGCGCCGGTGAGCCAGTGTGTCAGTTGTTTCATATGTTTTCCTTTCTGTTACATCGTGAAGGACAAGGCGTATTCCTCATCGCTTTGTAGGTTGTCCTGCGCCTTTGGCTCCAGCTTTGGAAACAGCCTTTTCATGGTGTCAGGCCCCGCTGTGCCGTCGTCCAACAGCCCGGTGACCTTCTGAAAGGCCACCACCGCGCAGGCGGTCTCCCTGCCATAGATGCCGTCCGCGCCGTAGCGCGGCAGCGGGTAGCCCAGGCGTATCAACTGGGTTTGCAAAAGGCGCACCATTTGTCCCCTGTCTCCCACTGCCAGGCGCAGGCTGTGCACATCCGGCGCGGGAAGTGGCTGCTGCGGGGCGGGTGATTCCGGCTCTTTCCCCACCAGGGCATCCGGCACGGGAAAGCCCCTGGGGACGGCCATGTGCGTCCAGGGGTAGGCGGTCAGCCTGCTTTTGATGACGCCCACGGCGTGCCCCCTGGCGTCAATCACAAAGCCATTGCCCAGGGAGATGCCCGCGTGCGCCATCGTTTTGCCGTCCGCCTCCTGGCGGAACAGCACGCATACATGCCTGGCAGCCGCGCCTGTGATCCGTCCCTGGTAAGCCCAGGCCGCCTTCGCCTTCCACTGGGAGGTGGCGCCCGAGGGCATCAGGACGCCGGCTGCCTTGAAGGCCGCTTTCACCAGCTGCGCGCAGTCATAGGCCGGCCGTCCCTTGTATTTGCACCGGCCACAGCTGGCGGTTTTACCGGACAGCACCGGGCAAAACTTCCTGATGTTGCCGGCCATCGCGGGGTATTGCGCCGCACGCGCGCGGCGGTAATCCGGCGTGCAGAGTTTGCCCGTGCCGCCGTAGACATAGGGCGCGCCCACAGCGGCCTCCAAAAATTCCAGCATTTTCTGTATTCCCATTACACTTCCTTAAGCAGCAAATTGACCGGGCCGTAGGTAATCTGCCCCGCTTTTTCATACATCGCCTTCGCCTCCGCCTGCTGGCAGCGCATGGTGAGCGACTGGTTGCTGCCTGCTGACGGGTCAAAAAAAGTAAGCACCAGGCTGGTTTTTGCGGCAGCGCTCAGCACCTGGCAGGCTTCCGTTTCCCCCAGCACCTCATAGCGGATGCGGACCTGGCGCAGCAGGCGGCCCTCTTCACTCACCCATTCACAGGACAGGTCCGAGGCATCCTTGATTTTGACGCCGTCAATTAGTAGGTTGGCGCGCAGAGCATGGGGATTTTGCATCAGGCTGAAGACACCGTCTGCGCCCAGTGCTGCGCTGCCCTCAAACGCCAGCGCCTTGAGGAAAAAGCCGGTCTGCGCCTCCTGATCATCCCGGGCGGATAGCAGCGAGAGGCCCAGGGGCGAAAGCGCCGCGCTGGCCAAAGCGGCGTAGTCATCGCCCTGCTGGGGCGTGTTCACCCGCAGGGTGACCGCGATCACCACCCGCGCCTGCGCCGGGTTGCGGCGCGTCCATTCTTTCAGGTGAAACACGCAGCCGGGCAGCGCCGGGGGATGCTGCGGCCAGGCGCGCATGACCGGGCAGGGCAGCCCGTCCTGCAGGGCCAGGTAAATAGCCCGCATCATTGGCTCAGCTCCAGGTGGTAGGCCACATGGCGCGGGTAGACCTGCACCGCCGTCACCACAAAGCACCGCTGGTCCTCCTCAAAATACAGGTGGTCACGCGCTGCCACGTCCGGCGTGCCCTGGGGGATCAACTTCCAGGTGATGGCCAGGCGGATGCCGGCAGGCGTTCTGGTTACCCGCTTTTGCGGCGGCAGGCGCAGTGCCCAGAAGCTGAAGCGCTCCTTCGTCTCCAGCCGTGCGATGCCGCCGGTGGCGTCCGCGAAGGCCGCGGTTTTAGCGCAGGTCACCTTGCGCAGGCTGCTTTTGCGCGGGCGCATCATGGCGCGCTCACCGCGCGGGCTAAGCGGTAAGGCCGTAATTGCAGGCGCACCGCCTC
>DUQZ01000052.1 GCA_012837525.1 Clostridiales bacterium
CCGCAGCTTCACAATGATTTGTTCTACCCCATATGCTTTCCTTGCCATGTTTTCAGTTCCTCCTGTTTCGTTGATTATATCTCAACTAACTCTCGGACTGGTACAAGGATTGGGGGGCAGGTCACTTCTTGCCCCTGGTTCTGGAAGGCTGCATCCCCGGCGTCATCGCCCCGATGAACCTGCTCCAGTACCAGCCCATCAAGTCCCAATTGATGCAGGCGATGGAATACCGCATCGCGCCCGCCTTTGCCTTAAGTTACGAGAGGGAAACCATCTTCCACGACACCATGGACACCGATTTCATGGGCATCTTCAGCTCCCACTATCAGGAGCAGCTGCCCACAATCGGCGAAGCCTACCGCGAGTACGACCAGTTTTACCAATTGGTGAAGGACGCGCGCACCGTCTCCCACGAGGTGCTGTCCTCCACCCTGCGCCGGGTGCGCTATGACAACGGCTACACCCTGCTGCTCAATTACGCCAGTGTGCCCGAGCGCCTGCCAGAAGGCGTCTTGGACGGCCTGTCCTATCTGCTCATAAGGGGGGAATGATGTGACAACAGCAAGCAATAAAGTCAAAAAATCAGGCGGCTCCTGGTATTACCGCCTGCCCTTCCCGCGCAAGATGGCCCTGTGGGGCATCATCTTCTTAATTCCCTGGCTGCTGGGCTTCTTCCTCTTCTTCCTCACGCCCATGATCCAGGTGGTGCGCTACAGCTTCAACGAGATGTCCATTGTCCCCAGGCTGGAGTTAAACTATGTGGGGCTGCAGAACTATACCCAGGCGCTGCAGATAGATCCCAACTTCAACCGCATCCTGGTCAACACCCTGGGTGAGGTGCTGCTGCTGACGCCCCTGGTCATCGTGTTCTCCCTGCTGTGCGCCATTTTGCTCAACGGCAAGTTCAAGGGACGGGCCATCGCCCGGGCCATCTTCTTCATCCCCATCATTATGGCAACGGGCCTCCTCCTGCAGCGGGTGACCAGCATGTCCGCTCAACTGGCGGGGGATACGCAAAACGCGCGCGTCTTCGGCGCGGGCTTCGTAGCCGAATTGCTGTTCCAATTGGGCATCGGCCGGCAGATGGTGAGCTACCTGCTCAATTCCGTCAACAACATCTTCAAGGTGGTGTCCCTCTCGGGTATCCAGATCCTTATCTTCCTCTCGGCGCTGCAATCCATCTCGCCCGCATTGTATGAGGTGGCCAAGATTGAGGGCGCCACCGGGTATGAGACCTTCTGGAAGGTGACGGTGGTGATGGTCTCACCGATGATTTTGACCTGTACGGTCTACACGCTGGCGGATTTGTTTTTGCGGTCGGATGTCATTGACCTGATGTACTCCGTGGCCTTCCGGCGCTCGCAGTTTGGGCTAAGCGCCGCGATGAGCGTGGTGTACCTGATCATGTGCGTGCTGGTCATCGGCATCATCAGCTCCCTGGTTCGAAGGGTGGTGTTCTACTATGACTGAGTCCACAATCAAACTGGCGCGGCAAAACAAAACCGGCAAAAAAGCGCTGAACGTACCCCTGATGAAGAAAAAGGGCAAGCGCTGGCTGGGCAGCTTTTTGCGGCTGCTGCTCATCATTTGCCTGAGCTATTTGATTTTGGCGCCCATTTTGCAAAACATTGTCGTGGCCTTTACCCATCCGGACGACCTGGGCATGGCCACCTCAGTCTGGGTGCCGCAAAACGTCTCCACCCAAAACTGGCATGTGGCCAGTTTGATGATCAACTACGCCCAGGCCCTGCCCTATACCTTCCTGCACACCAGCATCATGGTCATCTTGCAGACGGTGTGCACCATGCTTGCGGGCTATTCCTTCGCGCGGTTCAAGTTCCGCTTCCGCTCGGTACTCTTTGCCTTTGTGGTCTTCACCATCATTGTGCCGCCGCAGGTGTTCATGATGCCGCAGTACCTGTTCTTCCGCTCCTTTGACATCTTTGGCATCATCACGGCCATCACTGGCAAGCCGCTGAACCTGCTGGGCTCAACCGCCTCCCTGTACGTGATGAGCGCGGTGGGCATGGGCCTTAAAAGCGGGCTGTATGTCTACATCTTCCGCCAGACCTTCCGGGGCTTGCCCAAGGAGCTGGAGGAGGCCGCCTACATCGACGGCGCGGGCTTTTTGCGCACCTTTACCTCCATCGTGCTGCCGGCTGCCCAGGCAGGCATCCTGACGGTGGTGGTGCTGTCCTTTGTGTGGAACTGGAACGACTCCTACTACACCAACCTGTTTGACAACAACAACATCCGGCACCTGATGCTGGCCTACGGCAAGGCCATTTCCTCCGTGGACGAGGCCCTGGCCAGCATCTCTTCCAAGGTGCCGCTGACCTATTCCTTCCTCCTCAAAAGCCCGGTGTACGAAGCCGCCATCGCCAAGACAGCCAGCATGCTGGTCTTCCTGCCGCTGGTGGTGCTCTACCTGTTCATCCAGCGCAAGTTTGTCCAGGGCGTGGAGCGCAGCGGCATAACTGGGATGTAGTTTAATTACACCAAACGCACGCCCGGGCTGGGTTCCAGTCCGGGATTTTTATATTCGTTCAATTCTGTTAGAATAAGAAAAACAATCAAAAAGGAGCGCGACCATGGCCATCATCCGTTTGAACTATCCTTCCAAAGCCCTTGCGCACAACACGGAGCTGACCGTCATCCTGCCAGACCCGGGGGAGGGATGGCTAACAGGCAAGGAGCAGCAGGCGGGCACATACCAGGTGCTCTACCTGCTGCACGGCACCCACGGGGACCACAGCGACTGGAGCCGCTACACCTCCATTGAGCGCTACGCCAGGGAGCGCTGCCTGGCGGTGGTGATGCCCTCCTGCGGCAACGCCTTTTACCAGGACATGGTGTCCGGACCCCAATACAAAACCTTCCTGCTGGATGAGCTGCCAAACTACCTGGGCGGCATCCTGCCCCTGTCGCGCAGGCGGGAGGATGTGTTCATCGCCGGGCTGTCTATGGGCGGCTATGGCGCGCTGCACCTGGCGCTGGAGCGGCCGGCGCAGTTTATGGCGGCGGCCTCGCTCTCGGGCGTCTTTTCCTTCTCTGGGATTTTGAAGGATCTGGAGGAGCGGCCCAACCTGCCCTGGCCCATCAAGGCGATCGTCGGCGATTTGTCCATCCGGCAGATTGACCGCAGTAAACGGAATGTATTGGTGCAGATGAAACGCCTGATGGACAGGAAGGTCGCCCTGCCGGCGCTGTTCATCAGCGTGGGCACGGAGGATTTCACCCTGAACTACAACCGCGACGCGAAGAAAAGGATGACCCGCATGGGCGTTCCATTTACCTATGAGGAGCATCCCGGCGCGCACACCTGGGCTTACTGGGACACCCACATCCAGCGCGTCCTGGACTGGCTGCCGCTCAAAAAAGAGATGGTATAAAGTCCGTATCCGCAAGCAAAAGGACGGCGCGGCGGCCGTCCTTTTGCTATATGGCTATCGATAGTTTAGGTATTCAGCGCGTGCTCCTGCGTATCCAACGCCTGCCAGACGAAGGCGGCCAGGGCGCCGCCCACCAGGGGCGTTACGATAAACACCCAGACCACACTCAGCGCGTCAGGCTGGCCGATGAGGGCCAGGATGAGCGCGGGGCCAAAGCTGCGCGCGGGGTTGACGGAGGTGCCGGTGAAATAGATGCCCAGGATATGCACCAAGACCAGGGTGAAGCCAATCACCAGCCCCGCCTTTTTGGCGGAGCTCTCCCGTGAGGTGACGCCCAGGATGGTCAGCACAAACACAAAGGTCAGGATGACTTCCACCAGCAGGGATTTGATGACATCGCCCCGAAACAGGCCGTTTTGACCCAGCCCCAGGTTGCCGCCGATGAGGGCATAGAGGATGGCGGCGCCGGCGATGGCGCCCATAAACTGCGCGATGACATAGCCCAAAAAGTCCTTGCCGCTGATGCGCCCGGAGAGCAGCATGCCGGTGGACACCGCCGGGTTGATATGGCAGCCGGAGATGTGGCCGATGGAGTAGGCCATGGCGATGATGACCAGGCCAAAGGACAGCGCGGTCAGCAAATAGGCGGGGGTGACAGCGCCTGCCACCATCTTCGCGCCGGAGACCGCGGCCGTGCCGCAGGCGAAGAGCACCAAAACCAGGGTGCCGATGAATTCAGATGCGTATTTTTTCATGTAATGTTCCTCCTTTTGGACAGGATGTCCGTATACCTGGAATAAATCCCATTTTACCCGCGCGCGCCTTTGAATCAAACAGTTTTCTGTTTTTTGTTGAATTCTTCCGGTTTTTTGCTTCAGGCGCAAATACGGGGCAATTTTCTTGAAAGAAATGGATTTTGGTGGTATAATACCTGTACTTAGAAACTCCGTTTCTACAGTTAAAAATAAGGAGGAACTATTCATGAGGAAACTTTTGGCCCTTGTTTTGATTCTGGCGCTCATGCTGCCTGCGTTCGCGCTGGCGGAAGGAACCTACGAGATCGCCATGGTCACCGACATTGGCACCATCGACGACAAGAGCTTCAACCAGGGAACCTGGGAGGGCATTGTCAAATTCGCCGAAGCCAACAGCAAGACCTACAACTACTACCAGCCCACGGCCCAGTCCACCGAAATCTACCTGGATTTCATCGAGCAGGCTGTGAACGCTGGCGCCAAGATCATCATCACCCCCGGCTTCCTGTTTGAGGAGCCCATCTTCATCGCCCAGGATATGTACCCCGAAGTAAGTTTTGTGCTCATTGACGGCAACCCCCACAATGCCGACTATTCTGAGTTCCGCACCAATGACAATGCCGTTGGCATCGTCTTTGCTGAGGAGCAGGCGGGCTTTTTGGCCGGCTACGCTGCGGTGAAGGACGGCTACACCAAGCTGGGCTTCATGGGCGGCATGGCCGTTCCCGCGGTGGTCCGCTTTGGCTACGGCTATGTGCAGGGCGCTGAGATCGCCGCCAAAGAGCTGGGCATCAAGGACCTGGAGATGAAGTACCACTACACCGGCGGCTTCGCGGCCACCCCCGAAGCGCAGACCCTGGCGGCCTCCTGGTATGCCGATGGCATCGAGGTCATCTTTGCCTGCGGCGGCGCGGTGGGTGACTCCGTCATGGCAGCTGCCGAAGCGGCTGGCAAGAAGGTCATCGGCGTTGACGTTGACCAGAGCCCGCAGAGCGAAACCGTCATCACCTCTGCCGCCAAAGGCCTGTCCGCCGCGGTGGAGCAGACCCTGGCTGCCTTCTATGCCGGCGAATTCCCCGGCGGCGAAGCCCAGGTGAAGGACGCCAAGCTGGACGGCGTGGAATTGCCCATGGCGACCTCCCGTTTCAACACCTTCTCCCAGGCAGATTATGACGAGGTCTTTGGCCGCCTGGTCAATGACGAGATCAAGCTGCTCAACGACACCGACGTGGAGAGCGTTGATGAAATCCCCACCGAACTGGTGACGGTGACAGAAATCAAGTAACACGTCCGACCGGCTGCCCACAACCGGGCAGCCGGTTTTTTCTATATCTTTCTATGGAACACACAAAAACGGATGGAATTATGAGCGACTATATCATTGAGATGCTGAACATCACCAAAGATTTTCCCGGCATCCGCGCCAATGACAACATCACCCTGCAGTTGCGCAGGGGGGAGATTCACGCCCTGCTTGGCGAAAACGGCGCCGGGAAAAGCACCCTGATGAGCATCCTGTTTGGCCTGTACCAGGCGGAGGAAGGCGAGATCCGCAAGGACGGCAAACCAGTACAGGTGAGGGACCCCAACGATGCCAACGCGCTGGGCATCGGCATGGTGCACCAGCACTTCAAACTGGTGCATAACTTCACGGTGCTGGAAAACATTGTGCTGGGGATGGAAACCACCCAGCACGGCATGCTGCGCATGGAGGAGGCGCGCCAGAAGGTGATGGCGCTGTCCCAGCAGTATGGCCTGCTGATTAAGCCCGATGCCCTCATTGAGGACATCACCGTGGGCATGCAGCAGCGTGTGGAAATCCTCAAGATGCTCTACCGCGACAACGAAATCCTGATTTTTGATGAGCCCACCGCGGTGCTCACCCCGCAGGAGATTGACGAGTTGATGCGCATCATGCGCTCGCTGGCGGCGGAGGGCAAGTCCATCCTGTTCATTACCCATAAATTGGCGGAAATCATGGCGGTGGCCGACCGCTGCACCGTGCTGCGCAAGGGCAAGTACATCGGCACGGTGGATGTCAAATCCTCCAGCCCCCAGGAGTTGGCGGAGATGATGGTGGGCCGCAAGGTGGACTTCAAGATTGACAAGGAGCCCGCGCAGCCCGGGGAATCCGCCCTGCGTGTGCGGGGGCTCAGCGTGGAAGGCAGCCACGGTGATAAAAAAGCGGTCAACAATGTGTCCTTTGATGTGCACAAGGGCGAGATCGTCTGCATCGCGGGCATTGACGGCAACGGGCAGAGTGAGCTGGTCTACGCCATCACAGGCCTTTTGCCCTCCACCGGCGAAATCAAACTAAACGACGCCGCCATTGACCACCAGCCCATCCGCAAGCGCAACACCGCGGGCCTGGCCCACATCCCGGAGGACCGGCACAAGCACGGCCTGGTGCTGGATTATGACCTGCAGCAAAACCTCTCCCTCAAGCGCTACAAGACGGAGGAGATGCAGCGCCGCGGCTTAATCCGCTTTGACAAGGTGCGCGCCTACGCGGAGGAACTGATTGACCGCTTTGACATCCGCTCCGGCCAGGGCCCGGTGACCTCCGCGCGCAGCATGTCCGGCGGCAACCAGCAAAAGGCCATCATCGCGCGGGAGATTGACATCAACCCGGAGGTCCTGATCGCCGTCCAGCCCACCCGCGGGCTGGATGTGGGCGCCATGCTCTACATCCACGAGCAATTGGTCCGGGTGCGGGACGAGGGCAAGGCCATCCTGCTCATCTCCCTGGAATTGGACGAGGTCTTCCAGCTGGCGGACCGCATCCTGGTCATTTATGAGGGTGAGATCGTGGCGGAGCTGGATCCCAAACAGACCACGCCGCAGGAGCTGGGCCTGTACATGTCCGGCAGCAAACGGCAGGAGGTGCACGCATGAGCAATCTAAGAAAAAGCCTGTCCAGCATGTCCGCCTCCCTGGTGGCCATCCTGGCGGGCCTGGTCGCGGGCTTTGTGATCCTGCTGTTCTCAAACCCCGCCAACGCGGGGAAGGGCCTTTTAACCATCCTCATTGGCGGCTGGAACAACGGCATGAAGGGCGTGGGGCAGGTGCTCTACTACGCCACCCCCATCATCATGACCGGCCTGGCGGTGGGCTTTGCCTTTAAAACGGGCATGTTCAACATCGGCGCCACTGGGCAGTTGATGGTGGGCGGTTTTGTGTCCATCTATGTGGGCGTCACCTGGACCTTCCTGCCAGGCGCTTTGCACTGGATCGTGGCGCTGCTCATGGGCATGCTGGCCGGCATGGCCTGGGGCATGATTGTGGGCGTCTTCAAGGCGCTGCTCAACGTGCATGAGGTCATTACCTCCATCATGCTCAACTATATCGCGCTATACGGTATCAACTACCTGGTCAAAAACTCCAACCTGTTTGATTCACTCAGAAACCAGACCGTCAACGTGGCCGCCACCGCGGTCATCCCCAAGGCCGGGCTGGACAAAATCTTCTATATCACCAAGGGCAGGCTCAACGACGTCAGCTCTGTCAACGCGGGCATTTTGATCGCCATCGCGCTGGCCATTTTGATGTACATCCTGCTCAATAAAACCACCTTTGGGTTTGAGCTCAAGGCCTGCGGCTACAACCGCCACGCCAGCCGCTACGCCGGCATCAGCGAAAACCGCGCCATCATCACCTCCATGGCCATCGCGGGCGGGCTGTCCGGCATCGCCGGCGCGCTGATGTACTTAGCGCCGGCCTCTGGCCTGCACATCCATATGGAGGAGGTGCTGGCGGCCCAGGGCTTCACCGGCATCGCGGTCGCCTTGCTGGGGATGAGCAACCCCATTGGCATCATCTTCTCGGGCCTCTTCATCGCGCACATCACCGTGGGCGGCTTTTATCTGCAGTCACTCAAATACATGAAGGAGATCATCGAGGTCATCATCGGCCTGATCATCTACTTCAGCGCCTTCTCCCTGCTAGTGCGCGACCTGATCGCCAAGGCGGGCAAGCGCAGGGCAAAAAAAGGCAACCAACCAAGTAAACAGGAGGCGGTGAGCTGATGGACGCTGTATATTTCCTGGTGCAACAGATGATGTTCTTCTCCATCCCGCTGCTGATTGTGGCGCTGGGCGGGATGTTCTCGGAGCGCTCCGGCGTGGTCAACATCGCGCTGGAGGGCATCATGGTGTCCGGCGCCTTTACCTCCATCCTGCTCATCAGCAACCTGCAAAGCGGGATGAGCGGGCAACTCTTGCTGCTGATTGCCATTGTGGTGGCCATCGTCACCGGCGCGCTCTTCTCCCTGCTGCATGCCTATGCGGCCATCAGCCTGCGCAGTGACCAGACCATCTCGGGCACGGCGCTGAACATGATCGCCCCGGCCAGCGCCATTTACTTGGCGCGCATGATCCAGCCCAACGGGGTGCAGCAGGTGCAGTTTACCAATACCTTCCGCATCGAAAAAGTACCCCTTTTGGGGGACATCCCGGTCTTGGGCAGGCTGCTGTTCCAAAACGCCTACATCACCACCTATATTGGCCTGTTGATCTTTGTCATCGCGGCTTTCGTCCTCTACCGCACCCGCTTTGGCCTGCGCCTGCGCGCCTGCGGCGAGCACCCCCAGGCGGCGGACAGCGTGGGCATCAACGTGTACAGAATCCGCTACGCGGGCGTGCTGATCTCCGGCGCCTTGGCGGGCCTGGGCGGGCTGGTGTATGTCATCCCCACCTCCACCAACTTCAACGCCACGGTGTCCGGTTACGGCTTCCTGGCGCTGGCGGTGCTCATCTTCGGCCAGTGGAAGCCCCTGCGCATCCTGGGCGCGGCCTTTTTCTTTGGCCTGATGAAAACCATCTCCTCCGCCTATTCCGGCATCCCCTTCCTGCGCGATTTGGGCATCCCCAGCGACATCTACAAGATGGTGCCCTTCATCGCCACCTTGATTGCCCTGGCCTTCACCAGTAAGCGCTCCCAGGCCCCGCGCGCCAGCGGCGTCCCATACGACAAGGGACTTAGATAATCTGCTTAATAGCACCTGGATTGACGCCCTCCTTCTCTTTCTCACTTTCTCGTGGACAAGGCAAACCCAGTCAATCCAGGTGCTGACTCTTTTTCGCTCTGAACGCATCATTGTATGCGTTCAATTTATCGGCAGGAAAACAGGATTGGAGTGGAACATGAAGCCATTTGAGCCGGATTTTGATCAGATGCTGGCGGTATTGAACAATCAACAGCCGGCGCGGCCGGTGCTGTTTGAGCTGTTCATGAACTATCCGTTGTATGAGATTGTGAATGAGGAAAAGTTCATAAGCGGCACGCGGCTTGAGAACCTGAAGTTTGTGGTGCGCGCCTTCCGAAAAATGGGTTATGACTACGCCACCGCGCACGCGTCAGACTTCCGCTTTGGGGTGGACCACGAGCAGAAGGAAACGCGCTCCATCAACCAAGGCGCCGGCATCCATGATGAGGCCAGCTTTGAGGCCTTTCCCTGGCCGGATCCCGAGGATTTCAGCAGCGACCTCTTGAGCGACATCAAGCCCTATTTGCCGGATGGCATGAAGCTGATGCTGATGGGCCCCGGCGGGGTGCTGGAAAATGTGATCGAGCTGGTGGGCTATGAGCCGCTTTGCCTGATGGTATATGACGAGCCGGATCTGGCCCAGCGCATCTTTGACGCGGTGGGCGCGCGGCTGCTGAAGTATTATCAACTGGCGCTGGAACATGACACAGTGGGCCTGGTGAGCGCCAATGACGATTGGGGCTTCAACTCCCAGCCCTTTTTAAGCCCGGAGATGATGCGCCGCTATGTCTTTCCCTGGCACCAACAGATTGTGGACGCGGTGCACCAAGCGGGGCGCAAGGTGTTTTTGCACTCCTGCGGCAACCTGGACAGCCTGATGGATGATGTGGTAGCGATGGGTTTTGACGCCAAGCACTCCTTTGAGGACAAGATTTTGCCCATCGAGGAGGCCTATGAGCGCTACCATCCCCGCATCGCCCTGTTGGGCGGCATTGATGTGGATTTCCTGTGCTCGCGCAGCCCGGAGGAGATCTACCAGCGCACCATCAAAATGCTGGAGCGCACTTTAGGCCGCGGCGGCTGGGCGGTGGGCTCGGGCAACAGCATCCCGGAATACATCCCGCCTCAGTCCCTCTTCGCCATGCAAAAAGCCGCCCGCGATTTCACCTATTAAACAGGAGTGTTCATGAACAAACCGCTGGAATGCGCCTTTGATAAAAAGGATGGCTGGTTCCGTCTGCGCGCCTGCGCCATCATCATCGAGCAAGGTTGCGTCCTCATGGCGCAAAACCTGACGGATTCCTATTATTATTCCGTCGGGGGCGCGGTGAACCTGCACGAAAGTACCGAGGAAGCCGTGCTGCGCGAAGCCTTTGAGGAAACTGGCATCCGGTATCAGATTGACCGCCTCTGCTTCATCCATGAGAACTTTTTCTTTGGCGATTGTGCGCAGGGGGAAAACGACGCGCGCCCCTATCATGAGGTGGCGCTTTACTACCTGATGAAGCCGCGGGGGAATTTGCGCCTGCTTGCCCATGACGTCACCATGTTCGGCACGCCGGAGCACACGGTCTGGGTGCCGATTACGGAACTTTCCCACCTGCACGCCTATCCACGCTTTTTCCGCGAGCACTTGGGGCAGATCCCCGATACGGTCAGGCGGATCATCAGCCGGGAGACGCAGGCAGAAAGCGCGGCTGCAGCGCAAATCACCGATGTGAACACCGCCTTTTTGCCCACGGATGATTTAACCGACGGCGTCATCCGCCTGCGCTGCGCCTGGCGCAAGGAGCGGGATACGGCAAGACGGCGCGTGCCCTATTACCAGTTTGATATCCTCCGCTCTGCAGACGGCGCGGTGGCGGGACAGTGCAGCCTGCGGCTGTCGCTGGAGGAATTTATGACCTGGCCGGGGCAGATCGCCTATGAGGTGAACCCGGCCTTCCGCGGGCAGCAATTCGCCGCCCGCGCCTGCAAGCTGCTGTACACCCTGGCCAGGCGGCATCAATTGCCCTATGTCACCATCACCTGCCGGCCGGAGAACGCCGCTTCCGCCCGCACGGCGGAGCTGTCCGGCGCCGTCTTTGTGGAGGAATCCGTCATTCCGGACAACCATCCCATGCGGGCGGATGGCTATGATATTGTGAAAATTTACCGAAAAGACTTATAACATCATAAATATCGAAATGAAAAAACCGGGGCAACGTCCCGGTTCTTTCATGCTATACGGTACTTACCGCGCAGGCCTGGCAATCCGGCGGCACCCGCAGCGCGCGCATGGCGTTGAGGATGGCCAGCACGGCCACGCCTACATCGGCAAACACGGCCATCCACAGGGTGGACAGCCCCAGCGTGGACAGGATGAGCACGCCCACCTTGATACCAATGGCAAACACGGCGTTTTGCTTGGCGATGCGCACGGTTTTCCGGGCGATGGTGAGGGCGGCGGCCAGTTTGCAGGGGTCGTCGTTCATGATGACGATGTCCGCTGCCTCAATCGCGGCGTCAGAGCCCATGGCGCCCATGGCAAAGCCCACATCCGCCCGCGCCAAAACCGGCGCGTCGTTCACGCCGTCACCCACAAAGACCAGGCTGCCTTTGCGGCCGGGCGCTTCCAGCAGCTCCTCCACCTTATGCACCTTGTCCTGGGGCAACAGGCCCGCGTGAACCGCGTCAATGCCCAACTCGCGCGCCACCTGTGCGCCGGTTTGCTCGTTGTCGCCCGTCAGCATCACTAACTGGCGGATGCCCTGCGCGCGCAGGCGCGATAAGGCTTCCCTGGCGCAGGGCTTGGTGGTGTCAGATACCTGGATGCTGCCGGCGTAGCGGCCACCCACCGCCACGTGACTGATGGTGCCCGTGTCCTGGGCATCCGGCAGGCGGATGCCGTGCTGCGCCATTAAGCGGGCGTTGCCCAGCAGGACCTGTTGTCCATCCACCGCGGCAATCACCCCGCCGCCGGGCATCTCCCGCACTTCGCCCACCAAAGCGGGGTCAAGCGGCTGGCCATAGGCTTGCTTGATGGCGTCCGCGATGGGGTGCAGTGAGTGGGTTTCGGCGTGCGCGGCCAGGCGCAGCAGCGCCGCTTCCGGCATATCGTCCGCCTTCACGTGGCTTACGGTAAAGCGGCCGCGGGTTAGGGTGCCCGTTTTGTCAAACACAAAGGTATCGGCACGGGCCAGCGCTTCCAAATAGTTGGAGCCCTTGGTCAAAATGCCCGCGCGGGAGGCGCCGCCAATCCCGCCAAAGAAGGCCAGGGGAATGGAGATCACCAGCGCGCAGGGGCAGGACACCACCAGGAAGTTGAGCGCGCGGTAGACCCAGTCAGACAGCAGCGCGCCGGGGATGATGAGCGGCGGCACAAAGGCCAGCAGCAAGGCCAGGATGACCACCACCGGGGTATAAACGGCGGAAAAACGGGTGATAAAGCTTTCCTGTTTGGATTTTTTGTCCGTGGCGGTCTCCACCATCTCCAGAATGCGGCTGACGGTGGACTGCTCAAAGGGCTTGGTGACGCGAATGGTGAGCACACCGGTCAAATTGACGCAGCCGCTAAGCACCTCATCCCCAATGAGGGCTTCCCGGGGCAGGGATTCGCCCGTGAGCGCCGCGGTATCCAGCTGGCTGGTGCCGGACAGCACCACGCCGTCCAGCGGCAGCCGCTCGCCCGGGCGCACCAGGATGCGGTCACCCACCTGTACCTCCTCCGGCTCTACCGCCCGTGTCTGGCCATCCTCCAGCAGCAAATTGGCGCGGTCTGGCAGCAGATCCATCGCGCTTTGGATGGACCGGCGCGACTTGTCCAGCGCGTAGTGCTCAAACATCTCGCCGGTCTGGAAGAACACCATCACGGCCACGGCCTCGGCGTGCTCGCCGATGACGATGGCGCCAACGGTTGCCAGGGACATCAGGAAGTTCTCGTCAAACACCTGGCCGCGCAGGATGCCGCGCACCGCGTCAAACAACACGTCATAGCCCGCGATGGCATAGGCCAGCATCAAAAGGGTGATGCTTACCGCCGCGTTCGCGCGCAGCAAAAGCCCCGCTATCAACAGCAGCAGGGCAAGGGGAATGCGAATGATGCGTTTTGTCATATGTCTACCTGGCAGGCACCATCAGCCTGGCGTCCGGCTCTATCTTTTGGATGATATCGGCAGCCTGCTGGGCCAGGCCGGGCATGTTCTGGTCATCGGCTTCCAGCGTCAGCCGCTGGGTGAGGAAGTTAACCCGCGCGGTTTTCACCCCCGGCAAGGCGCAGATGCGCTTTTCCATCTTGGCCGCGCAGCTGGCGCAGCCCAGGTTCTTGATTTTAAAGGCAGAGGTCATGCGGACGTCCTCCTGATACTTGAATGATGGTTCAACCGTCACCATTATAGTTGAGCGCCTGTTCAACTGTCAAGCGCAAAATGCGCGGATTATTCCAGGTTTGGAGTATACCTTTACAAGCGAATCATAAACGTTTAAGATGGACGCAGACAAAATCATATCCGCGGCGGATGATGTGGCGCGGAGGAAAGGAAGATCGGCTTTGAGCAAGTATATTTGTACCGTGTGCGGCTATGACTATGATGAGCGAGACGGCGACAAAAGCCAGGGCATCGCGCCGGGCACCAAATGGGAGGACCTGCCGGATGACTGGGTCTGCCCCATCTGCGGCGCGGACAAGTCCATGTTTGAACTGGCGGGTGCGGCGGCGCAGGCGCCAGCGCAGCCTGCAGTCACCGAACATGCCGGGGAGGAGCGCCAGGACGCGCGTCATCAGGCCATTTTGATGAGCAACCTGGCCAAGGCGGCATCCAAGCAGCACAACGCGCCCATGGCCAGCCTGTTTGCGCGCATGGAGGCCTATTTCAACCAGCGCAGCGCAGCGGAAGGCGACATGAACAGCGCGCACAAGCTGCTGAACGAGGACATCGCCGCGCGCTATGTGGCGGCCTTTAACACCGCGCGGGAAGTTGGGGACAGGGGCGCGCTGCGCGCCCTCACCTGGGGCGAGAAGGTCAGCAAGATCCAGGCCAACATCCTGCGGCGCTACCTAAAAGACGGTGACAGCGCCTTTGAAAATGACAACGTCTATGTCTGCGAAGCCTGCGGGTTTATCTATACGGGGGCAGAAGCGCCGGAGATCTGCCCGGTGTGCAAGGTGCCGCGCTTCAAATTCAACCAGATCAAAAGGGGGGCATAGCATGAAAGCTGTACGCAATATCCGCCTGTGCACCAAGGACTGCCTGTGTTTGTTTGTCTGCCCCACGGGCGCGACCAACACGGATGACGGCCAGATTGACGCCAGCAAATGCCTGGACGCCTGCCGCGCCTGTGTGGACGCCTGCCCCTCCGGCGCCATTTCCAAGGTGCCCTTTAACTTCCCACCCCAGCAACCCAAGCAGGAGGCGGTGTGCGCGGCCCTGCGCGCGTTGCTTGCCAGCAAGGCCAACCAGGAGGCCGCGATGGACGCGGTTATTGGCAGCCCCGCGTCCCCAGTAGAGGCCCAACTGGCGCGGGCGCTGAAGGAATCCATCCGCATCGTGGCGGAGGACATGCTGCGCGAAAGCGGCTATATGCTGCCCCAGAGTGAACAGGCCAGGGCGGCGCTGCGCGGTATGCTGGAAAGCGAACAGGACGCGGATTTCCCAAAGGACGCGGCGGAAGAACTGCTCAGGATGCTGGAATCATAAACAGTGTCACAAAACAAAACCGGGCAGAAGTTATCCGCCCGGTTTTAAAATTTCGTTTGATTTATGGATGCAAATCCTCTGTGGCGTGTTCCACACAGCCTTTGAGCATCTGGCTTACATGGTCGTCCGCCAGGCTGTAAAACACGTTCTTGCCGTCCCGGCGGCTTTTGACCAGCTTGTTCTCCCGCAGCCGGGCCAGTTGATGGCTCACAGCCGAGATGCTCATCCCCAGCAGGTTGGCCAGGTCGCACACGCACAACTCGTGGATGTCCAGCGCGAAGAGGATGCGAAAGCGGGTGCCGTCGCCCATGACCTTGAAGAAATTGGCGGCGTCGGAAAACAGCGCTTCGCTCAACAACCGCTCCTGCACGGCCTTGACAGCGGCCTCATGCACGACGGTGCCTTCACAAAGATCAAATTTTTCCATGCCCATCACCTCATTTCACTCTGTTTATCCTATCATGGGTGGATTGGATGGGTCAAGAAACGGGAAGGGTGTGCACCCTTCCCGCATGTGTTTTGCTGCTTATTTCCTGCTCTCCCGCTCCTGGATGGCGTCGCGCCAGTCCTGCGGCACCTGGCCCGCGCCGCGGAAATGCGTGGTGGCGTAATCAAGGGCGGCGTAGTTCATCTGAACGCCCAGCGCGTCATTGGTGTAGGTCTGCGCCAGGTTTGGGTCAATGCCCACCTCCTGCGCTGCCGCGATGGCGTCCATGTTGGCGCCCAGGAACATGAACTCCCAGCCCATCTCCCGCCGCGCGCTGACCAGGGCCTGCACCTGGCGCGCGGTGAACCTGCGGCTGGCGTTTTCCATGCCGTCGGTGATGATCACAACCAGCACCTTGTCCGGCCGGTGTGCGGGCGCGGTGCCGGCCATCACGCCGTCTACCTTCTGAATCGTCCTGCCAATGGCGTCCAGCAGGGCGGTGCTGCCGCGTACAAAATAATCCTGATGGGTGATGGCGTTCACCGCCTTCACATCCAGGCGGTCGTGCAGCAGCTCGTACTTGTCATCAAAGAGCACGGTGGTGACGCGGGCCTCCCCCGGCAGCGCCTGCTGCTTGTTCAGCAGGGAGTTGAACCCGCCGATGGTGTCGCCCTCCAGACCGCTCATGGAGCCGCTGCGATCTAAGATATACACCAGTTCTGTCAAATTTGTGGTCATGTGAAAATCCTCCAATCGGTTTGATGATTGGAGGATAGTTGATTTTATAATCGCAATGGTCGCCTATGAGGCGACATTTTTTTACACTTTGGCCCCCAACAGCGCCTGGTCAAAGGCAAAGAGGGCGGTGTTGATGGTGTCGATGTCATAGACGCGCTGGTCGATGAAGTGGCCCACGATGATGTCCGTCTTGTGGCTGGGGGAGAGGGCGAAGCCCGCGCGGGAGAGCAGATCCTCCGCCTCATCCCGGCGCAGTTCCAAGGCGATGATCAGCGCCAGCACCGTCAATTTGCCGGGCGCGTAATGGGGGTTGCTGCGGATTTTGGAAAAATGCTTGCGGTCCAGGTTGGCCTTTTTGTATACCTGGGCATCCGTCAAGCCCTTTTTGTCAATCAGCTTGAGCAGTGAGGTTGAAAACCCCTCATCCATCCGGCCAATCAAAGCGTCCAGCCCGCTGCCTGGATCCGGCAGCATGGCCGGCATCACATCAGGGGCTTCAAGCTCAAAACCGCGGCTGTCCAGCGTCTCCTCCGCTGCCAGGCTGCGCAGATAGCGCGCGTTGCGGCGGGTTTCGGCCATGCGGTGCAGCCGGCGCGCTTCTTCCAGCTGCGCGCCCTCAATCAGCTCGCTCAAGCGCCTGCGAAGGGCAGGGTCCAGCTGCGCGTCCGCCTGGTGAAACAGCACCAGGGTGACATCCAGCTCGTCCTCCTGCGCGTCCAAAAACGCGCGGATACCGCGCACCGCGACTGCCAGGGCTTCCTGCTTGGGGTAGCCATAGATGCCGGAGGAAATCAAGGGGAAGGCGACGGAGCGCAGCCCGTGCTTCCCGGCCAGTGACAGCGCGCTGCGATAGGCGCTTTCAAGCTGCGCCTCCTCCCCCTGCCGGCCGTCCTGGTACATGGGGCCCACCGCGTGAATCACATAGCGGGCGGGCAGATCAAAGGCTAGCGTGATAACGGCCTGCCCCACCTCACAGCGGCCAATTTGCTGGCAGGCGGCGCGCATCTGTTCACGCCCCGCCTTTTGAAACAGGGCGCCGCACACCCCGCCGCCCTCAGAAAGCCAGGTGTTGGCGGCGTTCACCAGTGCGTCCGCGCGCACCTGGGTGAGATCGCCCGTGATGATGGACAGCGGCATGGTTTAGCCCTTCAGCAGGGCGTCCGCCCAGGTCTGCTCATGAAAGCCGACCAGCACAATGTCGCCATCAACCAGGATGGGGCGGCGCACCATCATGCCGTCTGTGGCCAGGATGTCCAGCTGCTCCTGTTCACTCATCTCCGGCAGCCGGGCGGACAGGCCCATCCCGCGGTACAACTGCCCGCTGGTGTTAAAAAAGCGCTTGAGCGCAAGTCCGCTCTTTTTGTGCCAGTCACGCAGTTCCTCCGCAGTGGGGTGGTGCTCCCTGATGTCCAGCTCCGTAAAATCAAGCTGGTGTTTATTCAGAAAATCCCGCGCCTTTTTGCAGGTGGTGCAGACGGGGTGACAATAAAACAGCATGATACCTTCCTTCCGTTTTTGAAAACATCAAGCGCCCTGCCCGGTGTGGGCAAGGCAATCGGGCATACAAAGATTGCTCAGTCGCGGTAGGCGATCAGCTCGATCTCCACCAGCGCGTTTTTGGGCAGGGCGCGCACCGCTACTGTGGAGCGGGCGGGCTTGCTGATGAAGGCCTTGCCGTAGACCTCGTTAAAGGCGGCAAAATTGGCCATGTCGGTGAGGAAGCAGGTGGTCTTGATCACCTTGTCAAAGCCGCTGCCGGCCGCTTCCAGCACGGCGCCCAGGTTGTTGATGACCTGCGCGGTCTGTTCCGCGACGCCGCCTGCCACCAAGTCCCCCGTTTTGGGGTCAATGGGGGTCTGGCCGGACAAAAACAGCAGGTTCTGGAAGGCCATCCCGGCGGAATAGGGGCCAAGCGCCGCGGGCGCCTTGTCCGCGACGATGGGGGTGATGGATTGACTCATAAAAAGCACTCCTTCATGTTTTTTTGTGTACTGGGATCACTTTATCACAGGCGCCTTCATGGCGCAATTGAATGCGCGTTTGGTATTAAAATTACATCATACTCCTAAAACCTTTGCCCACCACGTCATTGGTGTTGGTGACCAGCATGAAGGAGTTGGGGCTGTTTTCCATAATGAAGCTGCGCAATTCCACCGCCTGCTTGGAGTTGACCACCGTCATAATCAGGCTGCGCTCCTCGCCCGTGAAGGCGCCGTGGCCATCAAACAGCGTGGCGCTGCGGCCGATGTGGGAGATGATAAACTGGCGGATCAATTCGGCATCGGTGGTGATGATGTGGAAGTACCGCTGCTGGCGCAGGGCGTTGAGGGTCACCTGCAGCAGGGCGCCCCAGGTAATCAGCCCAAACAGGGAGAACAGGCCGGTCTTGATGTCAAACACGAAGAAGGCCGCCGCGGTCGCCGCGATGTCCACCATCAAAAGGGCGGTGCCGATGCTGTAAATCCGGGTGTATTTCTTGAGCACCATGGCGATTACATCCGTGCCGCCGCTGGAAGCGCCCACGTTAAAGAGCAGCGCCGCGCCCACCGCGAAGAGCACCATGGAAAACATCAATTCCATAAAGGGCTGGTCCGTCAGCGGCTGCGTCATGGGGATGAAGCGCTCAAACAGGAAGAGCAGGGCAGTCAACAGCAGCGTGCAGTAGATTGTTTTCACGCCAAAGTCACGGCCGATGACAATCAGCCCCACGGCCAGCAGCACCAGGTTGAGCAGGTTGGCCACCCCTGTGGCAGAGATGCCCGGGATCAAATGGGCCAGGATGACGGAGATGCCCGTCACGCCGCCGGTTGAGAAATTGTTGGGAAACTTCAGGAAATAGACCCCTACCGCGGTGATGAAAATGCCAAGGGTCATGGTGAAATAGTCCTGTACAGTCTGGTTATTCAGTTTGCGCATATGCTCCCCCTGTGTGCTATTGGCGCTCGCGGCGGGCGCGCCCGCGCGGCGAACGGCTATAGCATACCATAAACCGCGCGGGAAACTATATCCGCCGCCTTCTGTATACAAAGCGCTCAGGTGGTTATAATCCCCTCAAACACACCGCAGGAGGAAACCGGGATGTACCATGCCATTGTGAAGCGGAATTTGCTCAATTCCTTTGCCGCGCTCAACCGCGGGGACTACGCGGTCATCACCCGGCAGTTTCGGGCACAGGGTGTCAGCCACTGGTTTTCGGGCGAAGGGCATCCGCTGGCCGGCTTGCGGCGGGACAAGGCGTCCATCCTGGCCTGGTATGAGCGCTTGGCCGCCCTGATGCCGGATCTGGCGTTTGAGATTGAGAAAATCGCTGTCAGCGGCTTCCCCTGGTGCACGGTGGCCATGTTGGAGTGGACGGACAGCCTGAGCGACCGCGCTGGCACGCGCTATCGCAACCGCGGCGTGCATGTAATCACCATCTCCTGGGGCAAGGTGATCGCGCTTGAGGTGTTTTGCGATACGGACTACTTAAACGGATATTTCGAGGCGTTGAAGGCGCAGGGTGTGCCGGAAGCCTCCCTGCCGCCAATTGAGTCATTAAAAACCATGCCGTGACGGCATGGCATAAGTTGGATAACTGTTGATGACGCGCGCTGGTTATTCGTCCAGCGCGTATTTTCCTTCCGCCTTCTCCCGGGGTTGCAGCCAGCGGCCCAGGGTGAAGTCCGGGATGGCGACCGGCGCGCTGCCCTGCGCGATGGATTCCTCCGACAGCGCGGTGATGGCCATCAGGGCCGCGGTGTCATACACATCAATGGGCATGGGACTGCCCTGCTGCAGGGCTTCGATAAAGGCGCGCAGCACCAAAAAGTCCATGCCGCCGTGGCCGCCGCGCTTGCCGAATTCGTGGTAGGCCGTCCACAGCGGGTGGGCGTACTCCTGCATATAAGGCGCGTCGCTCTCCCAGCTGTGCGTCCAGTGGCCGGGCACATGCGGCGTTTTGCCGTCCACGTAGATGGAGCGGTTGTCCTCCATCCAGATGCCGCGGGTGCCCTGCACGCGCAGCCCGCGGGAATAGGGCCGGGGGAGGGTGCAGTCATGCGTCAGGAGGATGGTCTGCCCCTGTGAGGTGGTGATGATGGTGTTCACCACATCCCCGCAGGCGATGGGCATGTTTTGTAAATCCGGCGCGTCGCACCGGTGCTCCTTCAGCCATTCACTAAGCCCCGCTGCCTTTGAGGCGACAGACACCAGGGACACCATGCGGTTGCCGCGGTTGATGCCCAGCAGCTTGGCGATGGGCCCCAGCGCGTGGGTGGGGTAAAGGTCCCCGTTGCGGCGCAGGAAGTGCCGCTGGCGATAGTGGCGGTCGAGGTCCCCGCGGCCGATCTCCTCGCGCAGATCGTGCTCATACGCGCCGCGCAGGTGCACCAATTCCCCAAACAGGCCCGCGCGCTTCATCTGCAGCAGGGCCATCTCCTCCTCGCCGTAGCAGCAGTTTTCCAGCAGCATCACGGGGATGCCGGTCTGTTCGCTTACCTCCACCAGCTGCCAGCACTCCCGTACGGCACTGGCGCCGCCCACCTCCAGCCCCGGCACGATGCCGTGCTGCATGGCCAGGAGGGCCAGCGGGATGTGCGTTTCCCAGCTGGTCATGATGAGGACGGCGTCCATTTCCTCTGACAGCAGCATGTCCTCCGCGTCTGTGTACGGTTTCGCGTCTGCGTGCGGGCTGCCCTTGAGCAGGTCCGCCGCGTGGGCCAGCCTGTCCTCATACGCATCACACAGGGCGATGATGCGCACGTCCTCCATGGGCAAAAGCACCTTCATCTGGGGAATGCCCCGGCTGCCCAGGCCGATGATGCCCAGGCGAATCAGCCTGCCCGGCGTATAAAACTGGTCCATCTTGCTGTCCTTTCCATGTGGGTTGATGATGTTTGCTTCCCTTATCCTACCACAAACCGGCTGCGCTGTGCGCGCCTCGGCATCCTGTGTTACGATGTGGCCAAGCCTATGAAGGAATGCGGGTGCCAGGAAACGGTCTTTACTAACTCACTGGTTGGTACAAAGATTGGGGGCAGACCACATAGTTGATGACGCCGGACAGGGTTTTCTCGCCCGCGGCCATGGAGGAGGCGGTGGAGGCGGAGTCCGGGCAGAAGGAGGTGGCGTCGTAGGTGGTCATGATGCCAACCTGCTGGAAGCCCGTGAAGGACAGCTGCTGGGGGATGGGCATCTGCGCGTCCGGGTTTTCCCTGGTGCCCAGGTAGTACTGGGTGGCGCTGATCTGCGGGCTGCCCATGCCATCCCCGATAAAGAAGAAGACGTACTTGGCGGGCTTCGCGGCAGGCGCGGTTTCGGCGGACACAGCCAGCAGGCCAAGCCCCAGAATGAGTCCCAGGAGAAGTGCGGTGATTTTTTTCATGCGGTGAAACCTTCCTTTCAATGATACGGGCCGATCGTACCAAAGGAATGTAAAATAAAAACGAAGGATTTTGTCGTGTTTCTGTAAATCCTTCGTGTTGTGTGTAAAGCGGTTTGTATTTTATTTGAGGAAGGTCCGTGGCCATACTGAATTGAGCGAAACCAAACAAAAAGAGCCGCCGCGAACTATGCGTAGTCCGTAGCATGAAATGATGGAATGACCAGGGAATGGAACGTCCAAGCGTCAACCGTCCCAACCCGTCAAAAACCCCTGCTTTTGACGGCAAGGCGGAGCGGCGAAACGGGCGAGAGATGCCTCTTGAAAAGAGGCGTCGCGAGCTTAGTGAAGCTCGCGACGCCGTGGTGCCGGAAACTGGACTCGAACCAGCACGGCCGTTGAGGCCAGGGGATTTTAAGTCCCCTGCGTCTGCCATTCCGCCACTCCGGCGCACCGATTGGATTATAAGGCAAAACGCTGAATACTTCAA
>DUQZ01000053.1 GCA_012837525.1 Clostridiales bacterium
TATTTTGACTTTGGCAACGCTGTGACACAAATTGAAGCCATCAACACCGAGCTGATGGATTTTTACGCCACGCAGTTTAACATCATGACCCACGGCAACGAGTTGAAGCCGGACAATGTGCTGGACGTGCTGGAAAGCGCCAAACTGGCGCGGGATGACCAGACCGCGGTCGCCGTGCGCTTAAACGCCGCCAGACCCATGCTGACCTACGCCAAAAACCACGGCATCAAGGTGCACGGGCATGTGCTTGTCTGGCACAACCAGACGCCGGAGGCCTTCTTCCGGGAGAATTACAGCTGGACCGGCCCCTATGTGAGCCGGGATGTGATGCTGGCGCGACTTGACAACTATATCAAAGCGGTATTTGAGGCGTTGGAGACAGAGTTCCCCGGCCTGGTCGTTTCCTTTGATGTGGTGAATGAAGCCATTGATGACAACACAGGAAAACTGCGCCAGAGCAACTGGACAAAGATTGTGGGCGACGACTTCATCCACCAGGCCTTCCAATCTGCCAGGCGGCACGCGCCAAAAGGCATGCAGCTGTATTACAACGACTACTCCACCCCTTACCAGCCCAAGCTGGACGGCATCTTAAAGCTGCTTGAGGAACTGAAGGCTGACGGCACCATTGACGGGCATGGCTTCCAGTGCCACTACCACCTGCACACCCCCACGATGGCGCAATTGCAAACGGCCATAGACAAGGTGATTGCCCTGGGACTGCGGCTGCGCATGAGCGAGCTGGACATCCTGGTGGATGCCGCGACGGACGAAAACTATGAGCGCCAGGCTCGACGGTATGGCGAGATCCTGACCCTGTTCCGCGACTATGCCGAGCATATTGACGCGGTACACACCTGGGGTGTATCGGATAACCTGAGCTGGAAGGCCAGCCAGTTCCCGCTGCTGTTTGACGGAAACAGGCAGCCCAAGCCCGCCTTCTTCGCGATCATTGATTTTGAAGGCAAATAAATATCACGACAACAACCCCATTTTGATGAAGGCCAACCGGCCTTCATTTTTTGTTTTATACAAATAACAACAGTGTCGTGTCAGATTGTTTTATACCAAATCTTAAGAATGATTGATTTCTCTTTATTTTAAACGTTTTATTCGATATTCACAGCCCTATGTTTTCTATATATATTTTATTATTACAAATTTTCTTACAGTTTATCCTTGCATTCCGGTCATTCTTTCGTTATACTAAAGCCAGATTTGACAAAGGGAGGTCCCTGCATGAACATCATCGATACAGGCGCTGCCGCCTGGCTGACGTATTTACCCATGGAAATCCCGCAAGGCGAGACCACGCAGGACATCGCGCGGTCGGAGTTGCGCGCCGGCTTATCCTCCCTTGGGTTTGCTGCCAAGGTGGATGTGATTGAAGATGATAAGGGTGAAGGCTTTGAGATCACCCAGTCGCAGGACGGCTATGTGATCAAGGGCGGAAAGACCGGTGTCCTCTACGGGGTGTATCACTTCCTGTCCGCCATCGCGCGGGAAGAAAGCCCGCTTACGCCCTTCACCGCGCCGCACTATCCGCTGCGGATGATCAATCACTGGGACAATATGGACGGCAGCGTGGAACGCGGCTACGCGGGGCGCTCCCTCTTTTTCAAGAACCATCAGCTGGATTATGACGAGCAGCGCATCCACCGCTACGCGCGCATGCTGGCCAGTGTGAGCATCAACGCGATTTGCCCCAACAATGTCAACGTGCACCCGCCCATGGATTTGCTCATTACCAAAACTTACCTGCCGCAATTAAAAAAACTGGCGGATATCCTGCGCCTGTACGGCATCCGACTGCTTTTAACCATTGAATATTCCATGCCGTCCTACCATGGTGCGGGCACGGCGGACCCGCACGAGAAAACCGTTCACACCTGGTGGGAGGAGCGCGCGGCGGAGGTATATCGCTATATCCCTGATTTGGTGGGCTTTTTGGTCAAGGCGGATTCGGAATACCGCCCCGGCCCCTTCACCTATGGCCGCTCCCACACCCAGGGCGCCAACATGCTGGCGCGCGCATTGGCGCCTTATGGCGGCAAGCTGTTCTGGCGCTGCTTTGTATACAACTGCAAGCAGGACTGGCGCGACACCGAAACGGACCGGCCAAAGGCCGCCTTTGCCACTTACGCGCCGCTTGATGGCGAATTTGACGACAATGTGGTGTTACAGATTAAAAACGGCCCGCTGGATTTCCAGGTGCGTGAGCCAGCCTCTCCCCTCCTCTACGCGATGCCAAACACCAACAAAGCGCTGGAATTGCAGATTGCCCAGGAGTACACCGGGCATCAGATTGATCTGTTTTACCTGGCCCAGCTGTGGCGGGATGTGTTGACACAATTGCCCAAAGGCGCCGCACAGTACATCGCCGCGGTGGGCAACCTGGGCGATGATGACAACTGGTGCGGGCACGACCTGGCGCAGGCCAACCTGTACGCCTATGGCAGGATCGCCTGGCTGGGCGAGAGCCATCCGGAGCAGTTCGCCGCGGAATGGGCCAGATTGACCTACCCACAGGCCGCCGAAGAGGTGGCGGACATCCTGCTGGCCTCCCCCGCCGCCTACGAAAAATACGCGGCACCCCTGGGCCTGGGCTTTATGGTGAACCCCCACATCCATTACGGGCCCAGCCCCGAAGGCTATGAGTTTTCCCTGTGGGGCACCTATCACCGCGCCGATCAAACGGCCATTGGGGTAGACCGCTCAAGCCGCGGCACCGGCTTTACCGGGCAGTACCCGGACCAGTTTGGCGCCTTGTTTGATGACCCGGCCACCTGCCCGGAGAAACTGCTGCTGTTCTTCCACCGGCTGCGCTATGACCATGTGATGGCGGACGGCCGCACGCTGCTGCAGCGCATTTATGACGACCATTTTAACGGCGCACAGGAAGCGGAAGCCTTGAAGGCCGCCTGGGAACAACTTAAAGACAAGATGCCAGAGCGCACCTTTGAGCGCGTGCTGGCGCGGTTTGAGCGGCAGGTTAAGAACGCGCGGGAATGGCGTGATGTGATCAATACCTATTTTTATCGTAAAAGCGGCATTTCGGACGCGCGCGGACGTATGATATACTCTTAATGTAACCCGACATCAACATAGCCCGCCCGACACAGCAACCCTGGAGGTGATTGTATGCAAGACTCAAGACAGCTGCGGCGCAACGCCAACATGAATTACCTGCGGCGTTACTGGACGCTTTACCTCTTGCTTGCCCTGCCCGTCGCGTTTATCATCATCTTCCGCTATTTTCCCATGGCCTATATCCTCAGCGCCTTTAAGGTGAACAACATCTTAAAAGCCCCCTGGGAGTTGCCCTGGGCAAAAAACCATGGCTTTGAGTGGTTTATCAAGGCCTTTCAGAACCGGGATTTCCTGTTTGCCCTGCGCAACACCGTCACCCTGAACCTGCTGGATTTGCTGCTGGGCTTCCCGGCCCCCATCCTGCTGGCGCTGCTGCTGAATGAACTGACCTTCAAGCGCTTCAAGCGGGTGACGCAAACCATCGTATACCTCCCGCACTTTTTAAGCTGGATTATTATCTCCGGCCTGGCGCTGCGCCTGCTGGCCTTTAACGACGGGCTAGTCAACATTGTGCTGCAGCGCATCGGCCTGGACCCCATCCCCTTCCTCAACAGCCCTGGCCACTGGGTGGGCAGCTACGTATTTTTGGGCATCTGGAAGGAAGCTGGCTGGAACACCATCATCTACCTGGCTGCCATCACATCGATCAACCCGGAACTGTACGAAGCCGCGGCAGTGGACGGCGCCAACCGCCTGCGCAGAATCTGGCATGTTACCCTGCCTGGACTACGGCCCACCATTATTGTGCTGCTGATCATGAGCCTGGGCCGCATTTTGGGCAGTGAGTTTGACCGCCCCTTCGCGCTGAGCAACCGCTTGGTCACCAGCGTGTCCAATGTGATATCCATCTTTGTGTATGAGTACGGCATCAAGGGGATGCAGTTCTCCCTGTCCAACGCTGTGGGCCTGTTCCAGTCGGTGATTGGCCTGTTCTTCCTCATTGGCGCCAACAGCCTGGCCAAGCGCTACGGCGAGCGTGGGATTTGGTAAGGAGGAACACGATGATTAAATCAAGATCCGCCAAATTCAATGATTATCTGATCGCGGCCCTCTGCCTGCTATTGATCTTCATCGCGCTGCTGCCCATCCTTAACGTGCTGGCGCGCTCGCTCTCCTCCTCTGACGCCTTGATTCGAAACGAGGTGCTGCTCTGGCCCAAGGGCTGGAACCTGGACGCCTACAAGACCGTGCTGCAGGACAGCAAATACACCTGGAGCCTGGGCTGGACCGCCATTTTGACGGTGATTTGCACCGTGCTGTCCATGACCATCACCATCCTGTGCGCATATCCCTTGATTTATGACCAGCTCAAAGGCCGCAAGATCATCAACGGGTTTATCGTGCTGACCATGTATTTCAGCGCGGGCACCATCCCCAACTACCTGCTGCTCAAAAGCCTGAACATGCTGGACAAGCCGATTGTGCTGATTGTGCCCAACATGTTAAGCATCTTCAACATGATCATCCTGCGCAGCTTCTTCTATGGCATCCCCGAAAGCCTGCGCGAATCCGCGGAGATTGACGGCGCGGGGCCGATCCGCACCTTAATCCGCATCTATCTGCCCCTGTCCGCGTCCGTCTTGGCCACCCTGTCCCTGTTTTACGCGGTAGGCCGGTGGAACGGTTTCTCTGACGCGCTGATGTACATGTCCAAGAACCGCAAGTACTACCCGATTCAGCTGCTGCTGTACCAGATCCTGCAAAACACCACGCAGATAGAAGTCGCGACCCAGGAAGGCTTCTTCCCGCCGGGCATTTCTGAAACCCTGAAAATGGCGACGGTGATGTTCGCGACGGTGCCCATTGTCCTGGTCTACCCCTGGCTGCAGCGCTATTTCATCTCCGGCGTCACCATCGGCGCCATCAAGGGATAAGGCGCGAATAAATAGAACCACGAGGCGGAATGCCGCCTTGTAAATAAATAAAGGAGGAATTACCTAAATGAAACGCACCCTGACTGTCCTGTTGTTGCTGGCGATGCTGTTGTCCACCGGCCTGTCCGCCGTGTTCGCGGAAGACGCCGAGATCGTGGACGGCAAATTCACCACCACCCGCAAGATTACTGTTGAGATCTACGACCGCGCCAATGAGGGCGGCACCAAGCCTGAGGATAATTTCTACACCGATTTTATCAAGGAAGGCATGCTGCGCGACCACAACGTGGAAGTGACCTTTGTGCCCGTTCCCCGCTGGACTGAGGTGGACGTGCTCAACAACCTGCTGGCTGCCGGCGACGCGCCCGACATCTGCGTCACCTACAGCTATCCCACCATCCAGACCTACGCGGAAATGGGCGGCGTGACCGACCTGGCCCCGCTGCTGGAACAATACAAGGACCAGCTGCCCAACCTGTGGGAACTGTTGGGCGATGACAACATCTATTGGAACCGTGACCCTGAGAAAGGCACCCTGTGGGCGATTGAAGCCCTGCTGTTTGTCAACAAGCGCATCAACACCTTTGTGCGCGAGGACTGGTTAAAGAAATTGAACTTAGAGGAGCCCCGCACGCTGGAAGAGTTTGAAGCCATGCTCATCTCCTTCCGTAACAATGCTGAATTGCTGCTGGGCGCGGACGCTGAGAAGATGATTCCCTATGCCACCAGCTTTGATGTTGGCTGGCGAAACGACCACCTGATTACCTCCTTTGTGCCGGAGGACTTGAGCGACAGGGATACCTATGTCCGCGGCTTTGATGACCGCCACATGCTGTACCCCAACTACAAAGAAGGCGTCCGTGTGCTGAACAAGTGGTATAACGACGGCCTGATCTGGAAGGATTTCCCTGTGTATCCCGCGGGCGACAGCACCGAGGACAACCTGCTGAAGGCCGGCTATGTCGGCGCCTTCATCCACAACTGGGATTACCCCTACCGCAACGGCGAGGACAGCATCCACGCCAATATCCAGCGCGCCTATGGGCCGGAGGCGGGCTTCATCGCGGTGGAACCCTTCCCCAATGACGCGGGCATCTACCGCAAATTCCTGGCCGCGCCCATTGACCGCAAGGTGTTCTTCCCTGCCACCAACACAGAGCCCGTAGCCTCCCTGTTCTACCTTGACTTCATCTCCAAGCTGGAAAACCGCCGCTTCCTGCAGATTGGCGAGGAAGGCGTGACCCATGAGGTGCTGGAGAACGGCGCCATCAAGACGCTGGCTGTGCAGGGCGAGAAGATCATGAACAGCTTGAACAACATCGACTACACCATCACCATCAACGGCCTGGACACCGGCAACCCGGATGTCAACGTGCTGTCCGTTGCCCAGGGTTATGACAAGGTGGACGCCCGCTATATCGAAAAGGCCTATGAGTTGTCCAGCAAGGATGCGCGCTATGGCAAGAACTTCAGCGTGGGTCTGATTGAGGCCGAGGTGGGCATGAACACCTCGCTGAACAATAAGCGTGATACCTTCTTAACCCAGTCCATCGTGGCGCCCGTTGACCAGTTTGACGCGGTGTATGACAGCGGCATGGACGACTACCTGTCCTCCGGCGGCCAGGCCATCATTGATGAGCGCGAGGCAGCCTACGACAAATACTATTAATTCTTAAAGCGACCGGGAAGGAGGGCGTTTTGCCCTCCTTCTGTTTTTTAGTGGATATGAAAGCGCAACACACCGCGCTGTGATACAATGAACTGGACAGAATAAAAATCAACTTCGCGCAAAAGGAGTTCATGATGAAAATACATCTCAATGATGGCTGGATGTTTTCACTGGGGGAGCCGGACAATTTTACCCCGGTGTCTTTGCCGCATGACTGGCAGATTAAAGACCCCAAGGCCTGGTATCAAAGCGGAGTGGGCTGGTATGAACACAAGCTGGAAACCCCCTATTTGACGCCAGATAAGCGCGTGTTCCTGCGCTTTGACGGGGTGTACATGAACAGTACCCTGTATGTGAACGGCAAGCAGGCAGGTGAGTGGAAATACGGCTTTACCGCCTTTGAGCATGACATCACGGACTTCTTGCGCGCGGATGAGGAAAATACTTTGCTTGTGAAGGTGGACGCGTGCTTCCCCAGCGCCAGGTGGTACACCGGCGCCGGCATCTACCGCGATGTAAGCCTGATTGTGAAGGATAAGTACCACTTTGTGACAGACGGCATCTACATCACCACCAAACAAACCGAGGACGGCCAGTGGACCTATGAGGTGAGCGCGGAGGTGGAGACCGGCGGCGCGCCGTATGAGGTCATCCACACCCTGCTGCACGAGGGCGAAATCATCCCCTGGTCGCCAAAGCAGCCGCAGCTGTACACGCTGCGCTCCCAACTGCTGGTGAATGGCCAGGTCACAGACACCATGGACACGCGCTTTGGCTTCCGTTCGCTTCACTTCTCCCCCGATGACGGGTTTGCCATCAACGGCGAAAAAATGAAATTAAACGGCGTGTGCCTGCACCAGGAATTTTCCATCATCGGCGCGGCGGTGCACCCGGACTTCATCAAACGACAGATTTTGGCGCTCAAACGTATGGGCGTAAACGCCATCCGGGCCGCGCACAACCCGCCTTCCGCTGTATTGATGGACATGGCCGATGAGATGGGTATGCTGGTTGTGAGTGAGTTTTCGGACATGTGGCAGTTGCCCAAGACCGAGTATGACTACGCCCGTTATTTTGACGCCTGGCATGAGCGGGATGTCGCCAGCTGGATCCGGCGTGACCGCAACCGCCCCAGCGTCATCATGTGGAGTTTGGGCAACGAGATCCCCGACACCCACGCGGATTATGAAAAAGGCAGCCAGGTGATGCGCGCGCTGCAGGATTTGGTCAGGGCGCACGACCCGCAGGGGCAGGCGCTAACCACCCTGGGCTCCAACTACATGGCCTGGGAAAACACCCAAAAATGCGCGGAGGAGATCGGCGCGGTTGGCTACAACTACGCGGAGTTCCTGTACAACAAGCACCATGAGCAGTTTCCGCACTGGATTATTTACGGCAGCGAAACCTGCTCCACCGTACAAAGCAGAGGCATCTACCGCTTCCCGCTCAGGCAATCCGTGCTGTCGGATGACGACATGCAAACCTCCTCCCTGGGCAACAGCACCACCAGCTGGGGCGCTAAGAGCATAGACGACTGTATCAAGGACGACCGCGACACGCCCTTCTCCCTGGGCCAGTTTGTCTGGACAGGGCAGGATTACCTGGGTGAACCCACGCCCTATCACACCAAGAACTCCTATTTTGGCATGCTGGACACCGCGGGCTTTGAGAAAGACGGCTTTTATATGTTTCAGTCCGCCTGGGCGGACCCAAAACAACCTGTTTTGCACCTCTTCCCCTATTGGGATTTCAATGAGGGACAGGAGATTGACGTGCGCGTGTGCAGCAACCAGCACAGCGTCGCGCTGTATATCAACGACCAGTTGGTTGGCAAGCAGGAGATGGGAACGGAAATCACCCGCAACTGGGTTCTTCCCTATCAAAAAGGCCGCCTGCGCGCGGACGCCTTTGACAAAAATGGGCAGCTGACCGCCTCTGTTGAGCGCTTCAGCTTTGGCGAGGCGTCGCAGTTGGCCCTGACCTATGAACATTTGGATGAGCTGACCTTTGTAAGCATGACCGCGCTGGATGACCAGGGCCTGCCAGTGGAAAACGCCAACCGCCTGGTGCGCGTAACGGTAAAGGGCGCCGCGCTTTTGGGCCTTGATAACGGGGACGCGAGCGATTACACGCCCTATCAGCACCATGAACGCCGCCTGTTCTCCGGCAAGCTGCTGGCGGTTGTAAAACCGGTTGCAGGCAAGGAATGGACACTTGAAGCGGCGTTTGTGGATGAGGACATCCCCGTGCGCCGGGTGAATCTGACCAAAGAGGGCTACCATGTCAGGGCCAATTTACTGCCGGAAAACGCGGTCAAACAGCCGCTTGTCTGGCGGCTGACCAACGCGGCCGGTGTGGACAGCAATATCGCGCAGATGCAGGTGGATGAGGACGGCCAGGGCGTTACCGTCATCCCCACTGGGGATGGCGAGGTGTATGTGCGCTGCGGCGTGCATAACGGCAAGGAGCACCTGGACCGCTACGCCCAGATTTCCTATACCATCGAGGGTCTGGGTGAAGCCGCCTTGAACCCCTTTGAGTTCATCAGCGCGGGTCTATACAGCTTCAGCAATGTGAAGTTGACCAACGGCAATGAGCGCGGCGTCGCCACCCTGCGGGATGGCGAAAGCTGGGTATGCTTTGACAATCTGAACTTTGGCGCCAACACCTCTGATGAGCTATCCGTCTGGCTGTTTCCCTTAAGCCATGACCCCTTCCATTTTGAGGTGTGGGACGGCAGGCCCGACCAAGGCGGCCAGATTCTGACACGGCATTTCTATGATCTGGGCATGATCTGGAACACCTACCAGGAGGTGCGCGTGAAGTTGAACCGGGCGCTGACCGGCACCGCCTCACTCTGCTTTGTGTTTACCATCAAGTCCCACATCAAGGGCTTCCTCTTCCATCAAAAAACGAGAAGCTTTGAGGAGATAGAAGCCGGCACCTGTGAGGAACTGTACGGGGACAGCTTCCGCCGGGACGGCGCGCATGTGCTGGACATCGGCAACAACACTACCCTGGGCTTCAAGCATTTTGACTTTGGCGAGATGGGCACCCGGGAAATCACGCTGACCTATGACAGCGAGAACCAGAAAAACCCTGTTCAGATTCGCTTTGTGGGCGAAGAGGGCGTCACACGCGTGATGCTGAGCGTGCCGCAGGCGAAGGAGAAAACAACCCACACCTTCCCGCTGGATGAGGTGGTTTCTGGCAAGCAGGACGTGAACCTGGTCTTTTTGCCCGGGTGCAAAATCAACCTGTATTCGCTGCGGTTTACACAGGCTTCAGGGCAGGACAACTGATGGGTTTTCAATCTTATGAAGTGCTGCCCGGGGTCCACCACATTCTGGACCCATTGGGCGGTGTATACATGACCCTGGTCATCGGCGCCAGCCGCGCTGTGCTGATGGATGCGGGCTATGGCACACAGGATGTGGGCGCGTTTATCCGCAGCCTGACAGACCTGCCGCTGACTGTGATCTTAAGCCACGGGCATCATGACCACGCCCTGGGCGCCATGTGGTTTGAGCAATGCTGCATGGACGCGGAGGACCTGCCTGTTTTCCTTGAATATACCGGAAAACGGGAGCGGGAGCGTGTCATTGTGCGCGCCGGGATGAAGAGCGCTCAGGCCCAAACCTACCGCGAGGCGGTGATCAAAGCGCCGCTGCCCCTGGCCTATTCCCCCATTGACCTGGGCGGTGTGACTGTCCAGCCAATGAAAGCGCCGGGGCATACCCCGGGCTCCGCCGCCCTGCTGATTCCCGAGCGGGAAGTATTGCTGCTGGGTGACTGCTGGAACCCGCAGACCTGGGTGTTTTTTAAGGAAGCGCTGCCGGTTGAAACCTACGCTGCTTCCTTCCGCCGTTTGATAGCCTTGCCCTTCACCCACGCGCTGGCGCCCCATCAGGGCGAAATGATTGAGAAGACTTTCCTTATGCGATACGCAGATGGGCTGAACGAAAAAGGCTTCGCCACTGCGAAACCTTTTTCGGTGCCAGGCCATGAGGACGTCCCCACCCTGGCGTATGAGCCTGCCCCCGGCGCTTTGCTTGTCTTTCGTGCTTAGCGCAACAGGGTTTTCGCCGTGGACGGCGGATAGCCCTTGTTCTTCTTAAAGACCTTGCTGAAATGATAAATGTCCGAGAAGCCAAAGCGGTTGGCGGCTTCGCTGACGGAGATGCCCTCATACACCAGGGCATCTTCTGCCATGTTGACGCGGATGTTGGTGATGAAGCGGCTGACCGTATTGCCGGTGTGCTTGACGGTTAGCTTGTTGAGGTAGCCGGGGTGAATACCCACAGCGTTGCCGATTTCCGCCGCGCTGATGTGGCGGGAGATGTTTTCCGTTACATAGGCCGCAGCTTTTTGCACGCGCGGATCGCTGCCCGTGCCCTGCACAACGCCCAGATTGACCAGGACCTGGGAGAAGACTTCCATTAACTGCGCGGTTGCCTGCATGGAGCTGGTGGCCTCGCGCAGCGCGTTGTACTGGCGGATGCGCTCCAGGAGATGATCCACCTTGGGGTCATACTCCAGCTGGCTCTTGATGGGCAGCGGCAGGGTGGCCGGCTTGAAATCCTTATCAAACAGGAACATGTTAAGGGCATAAAGGGTCAAGGGGTTCTCCGCGCTGGTTTTAGCCTCACGCCAGCTACCCGGCGGGATGTAAACCAAAGCACCCTTGGTGACCGGGTAGACCACATCGTCCACAATGTATTCGCCCTCGCCTTCCAGCACAAAGGTAAAATCATGAAAATCAATCTGCTGGCGTTCAATCACCCAATCCGGTGTGCAGGTGCGATTGACGAAATAGATAATCTTCGGGATGAAGAATAAGTCTTCCGTGTTTGTTTTCATTCCTTAGTCGTCTCCTGAAAGTTGTAGTTGCGTGCAGGGAATTCCGGTCAAGGTTTCGCTGCGGGAATCTGGCTGGCTGGTGCCCACATACAGGGTTTTAGGTCCGGACACCTTGTGGCGCATACCCTTGTCATCCACCACCGTGAAGGCCAGGTCATCAAGCGGCAGGGTCACCTTCTTGCTTTCGCCGGCCTTGAGCGCTACGCGCATAAACGCGCACAGGACTGGGTTTTCAGGCGCTGCCAGGTGGTCATTTTTGACATACACCTGGATGACTTCCTCCCCGTCCATGGGTCCTACGTTGGTAATCTTTGCTTCCACACCAGTATGATTATACACGATGTCTGCAAGATTGAAAGAGGTGTAGGACAATCCGTAGCCAAACGGATAGAGGGCCTCGCCCGTGTAGTAGCGGTAGGTGCGGTTGTCCATGCTGTAATCCGTAAACTCCGGCAAGTCTTTGTCGGACTTGTAGAAGGTGACGGGCAGCTTGCCGGAGGGGGACACCTTGCCAAAGAGGATGTCCGCCAGCGCGCGGCCGCCTGCCTGGCCGGGATAGCCCGTCCACAGGATGGCGTTGCCCTCCTCAACCCGCATGGCGCTGCCGGTCGCGAGCACGGTAATCACGGGCTTGCCCGCCTTGAGCACCGCGTCCACCAGCCGGCGCTGGGCAGCGGGCAGTTCCAGATCCGGTTTGTCGCCGGAGGCGAAATGGTTGCCGGTGTCGGACTGCTCACCCTCCAGCGTCGCGTCCAGGCCAACGCACAGGATGACGGCGTCCGCGTGCTGCGCGATGGCAACGGCTTCAGACTGGCGGTTGTCAATCTCCGTGATGGGGCTGTCGCGCTCCTCAAACAGCTGGGAACCAAGAGCATACATCAAACGCGCCTTGCCGGCAACTGCTTCGCGCACGCCTTCCAGGAAAGTAACATAGCGGGAGGACAGCCCGGCGTAGTTGCCCTCCAGCGCGGCCTGGCTGTCGGCATTGGGGCCGATGACCGCGATGGTCTTGATCTTTTCCAGATCAAGCGGCAGCACGCCGTCGTTTTTGAGCAGGGTCATGGACTTGATGGCTGCCTGGTAGGCCAGCTCGTTGTTGGCGTCGGTGTCGTTGTCCATCAGCGTGATGGTGTTGTATTCGCAGGTATCATCAAACAAGCCCAGCAGGTAGCGCGTTGTCATCAGGCGCTCACAGGCCAGGGTGATCTGCTCCTCGGTGACCTTGCCCTCCTGGTGGGCTGCCAGCAGGTGCAAGTAGGTGTTGCCGCAGTTGAGGTCGCAGCCGTTTTCGATCGCCAGGGCGGCGCTTTCCGTGGCGGTGTCCGTCACGTGGTGGTCCTCATGGAAATCTTTGATGGCCCAGCAGTCGCTGACCACATGGCCTTCAAAGCCCCACTGTTTGCGCAGGATATCCACCAACAGCCGCGGGCTGCCGCAGCAGGGCTCCCCGTTGACGCGGTTGTAGGCGCCCATGACGGCCTCCACGCCCGCTTCCTTTACCAGGGCTTCAAAGGCGGGCAGGTAGGTCTCCCACAAATCCTTTTCGTTGACGATGGCGTCAAACTCGTGCCGCAAGGCTTCCGGACCGGAGTGCACCGCGTAATGCTTGGCGCAAGCCGCGGCGGTCAGGTATTCGCCATCCCCCTGCAGGCCCTTCACAAAGGCGACACCCAGCCGCGTGGTCAGATGCGGGTCCTCCCCAAAGGTTTCATGGCCGCGGCCCCAGCGTGGATCGCGGAAGATGTTGATATTGGGCGACCAGAAGGTAAGGCCCTTGTAGATGCCCCTGTCCTCCAGCGCGGACGCCTCGTTGTATTTCGCGCGGCCTTCAATGGCGATGGTCTGCGCGATTTCCTTCAAGAAGTCAGGGTCAAACATGGCAGCCAGTCCGATTGCCTGCGGGAAAACCGTCGCTGTGCCAGCGCGGGCAACGCCGTGCAGCGCCTCACTCCACCAGTTGTAGGCGGGCAGATTGAGCCGCGGAATCGCCGGCGCGTCATACTTGAGTTGGGAGGCTTTTTCCTCCAGCGTCATCCGGGCGACCAGCTCCCTGGCCTTTTGTCTCGCGATTTCTCGGGTCATCGATGCGTCCTTTCATTTCAGTCGTTTGCATAAAAAGCGACCATTACTGTATCACATAAATATGTAAATGTCGAGTTTTAACAAACGAAAAAACACACCAATAATACAGACCAGAGTCTTTTTAATATAGGTTTTCGCAGCGAAACCGCCTTGACAAACGAGGGAAATAAATGCATAATAGACAAATAATAATACCCAGATTATACACGGAGCGCAACCAGTATAAAAGGAGGATAAGTATGCAGGAGCTTGATATCGCGCAGTTTTGGCGCGATGACGAAGCGGCACATGCCAATAATTGCTTTAACCAGTCTGTACAAATCCCCCTGGGCATCAGGATGAGTGATGAGTGCGTGTTCGCGGAATTGGGCGAGGAAGGCACGCCCTGGATGCCCATTCCACAAGAACGGCGGATTGAACTAAACCGTCGCTATAACGACAAATCAGAGCGGATGATTGGAAAGCGGTTGCTGAAGGAAGACGTTCTGCCAGAGGACGCGCGCTTGCCCGGTGTGAAACGCATCGGGGAGGTGTTTGGCGGCAAGTATATCTACCACAACGAAACCGAGTGGCTCACCCAGAGCGTGCACTCAACACAGGAACTGGAACGTTTGCTGGATCAGGTCGAAAAAATGGATCTGCGCGCCTTCATGCTGCCGGAGAACTGGGAGGCGGAAAAGAAGCGGGTGTATGAGCGCTACGGTGTGAAACCCGCCCTGATGCGGCACATCAGGGGCCCGGTCACCCTGGCCTGCTCCATCATGGGGACGGAGGATTTTATATTCCTCATCCTGGATGAACCGGACCTGGCCCGGCGCTTTGCCGACGTCATCACCAAGGTCACACTGGGCATGGCGCGGGTGATGGATGAGGAGTACGGCACCACGGCGGAGGAAACCCGCGGCTTCAGTTTCGCGGACGACAACTGCTGTTTGCTGACACCCGATATGTATGAGCTGTTCGGCTACCCTGTACTAAAGAAGATCTTTGACACCTATGCGCCGGATGCCCGCGACAGCCGCTACCAGCATTCGGACTCGGCCATGGGGCATCTGCTGCCCATTTTGGGCAGGCTGGACTTAACCGGCGTCAACTTCGGGCCGACGGTGCTGATCCCTGAGATCAGGAAGCACCTGCCGCACGCGCGCATTGACGGCTGCCTTTCCCCCATGAGTTTTATGCGCAACGATGTGGACGCCATCACCCGGGAAGTTGCGCGTGACTGCGCCGACGCGTTGGTTTATAATGGCGTCAATATCACCACCGCTGGCAGCATCAACAATGGTTCAAGCCTCAAGAGCTTAAGACTGATCATGCAGATTATCCAGAACAAGGGACGACGCGATTAAAAGGAGAATACCATGCAGGTTTTACAGGACATTTCAACCAACCTTCAAGCCGGAAAAGCCAAGGTGGTCCAGGAACTGGTGCAGCAGGCGCTTGACGCGGATATCCCTGTAAAGGATATCCTGGAGCACGGTTTGCTGCACGGGATGAGCATCATTGGCGACAAGTTCAAAAACAACGAGGTCTTTGTGCCCGAGGTTTTGATCGCCGCGCGCGCCATGAACCGGGGCATGGAGCTGCTGAAGCCCTATTTTGCCCAGTCCGGCGTTGAATCAAAGGGCCGCGTATGCATCGGCACTGTCCAGGGTGACTTGCACGACATCGGCAAGAACCTGGTCAAGATGATGCTGGAGGGCAAAGGCTTTGAGGTGATCGACCTGGGCACGGACGTCGCACCGGAGACCTTCATCCAGACCGCGCAGGAGCAGGGCTGCCAGATTATCTGCTTAAGCGCGCTGCTGACAACCACCATGGCCGCCATGCAAAAGGTGGTGCAGGCGGCAGAGGATGCGGGCATCCGCGATCAGGTGAAGATTATGGTGGGCGGCGCGCCCGTGACGGACGAGTTCCGCAAGGACATTGGCGCGGACGCCTACGCCGCGGATGCCGCCAGCGCCGCTGACATGGCGTTTGAATTGATCAAGGATCTGCCGTGACCGGCAAGCAAATCGTGCTTGATGCCCTGCTCAGAAAGCCCACGCCGCGGGTGCCCTGGGTGCCCTTCGCCGGCGTACACGCAGGCCTTTTAACCGGCGCGGATGCCATCACCATGCTGCAGGACGAGGAGCAAATCGTCAACGCGCTGCTGGCTGTCAAGCGGCTGTATACGCCGGATGGCCTGCCCGTGCTGTTTGACTTGCAGCTGGAGGCCGAAATCCTGGGCTGTGAGCTTAAATGGAGCGCGGATACACCGCCCTCTGTGCGCACGCATCCGCTGGCGGAAGAACTGGTGATTCCCACAAAGCGGATCGCCAAAACGGATGGCCGGATGGGGCTGGCTTTGTCCGTCATGCGGCGCGTGAAAGCGGAGATTGGCGAGGACACTGCCCTGTTTGGCCTGATCTGCGGGCCGTTTACGCTGGCCTCCCACCTGCGCGGGAACGAGCTGTTCATGGACATGTATGACGAGCCGGATCTGGTACAAGACCTGCTTGCCTACTGCGCAGACACCGCGCTGGACATCGCGCAGTATTACCTGGAGGCGGGCTGTGACGTGATCGCGGTGGTAGATCCCCTGGTCTCCCAGATTTCAAGCGATCATTTTGACGAATTCTTGCGCGCGCCCTATACCAGGATTTTTGACAAAATCAGGGCGTTTGCATCCACCAGCGCGTTTTTTGTGTGCGGTGACGCCACCCGGAATATTGAAGGTATGTGCAAAACCAGGCCGGATGCCGTCTTTGTGGATGAGAATGTGGACTTGCCCGCGGCCAAGCACATTTGTAACGCGCATGGGGTCGCCATTGGCGGCAACCTGCCCTTGACCACTGTGATGCTGCACGGCAGCCAGCAGGACAACATGAAGACGACACTGGACTTGCTGGACGCGATTGCGGACAAAACCGGCTTTGTGCTGGCGCCCGGCTGTGACATGCCCTATGGTGTGCCCATTGAAAACGCGATCGCCGCCGCCCTCACCGCGCGGGAGCCGGACACGGCGCGGCAGATGCTGTCAAACTATGTCACAGCGTCCGATGACACGCAGGTTGACCTGCCCGATTACCAGAACTTAAGCAAACCTTTGATCGAGGTGTTCAGCCTGGACTCCGCCTCCTGCGCGGCCTGCACCTATATGATGAACGCGGCGGAGGAAGCGGGAAAGCGCTTTTTAAACCAGATAGATGTCGTGGAATACAAGTTTACCAAAAAGGAAAACATCCGCCGCTGCCGGCAGATGGGCGTTGAGAAGCTGCCCAGCCTGTATATCAATGGGAAACTGGCCTTCTCCTCCCTCATCCCCTCCCCGGCACAGCTGGATAGCGCCATCAACAATGCCCTTGATGAATTGAAAGGTCTGTCTACATGACCGAACTCATCCTACTGGCCGGGTTTTTGGGTGCGGGCAAAACCACCCTGATGAAGCGCCTGATCGCGCATTACCAGGACAAAAAACTGCTGGTCATCGTGAACGAGTTTGGCCGCAGGGGATCAGACGGCACCCTGTTGCGCGCATTGACAGACGCGGTGACGGAAATCTGCGATGGGTCCATCTTTTGCGCCTGCCGCGTGCAGGAGTTTGAGGACGCCATAAAGGACGCGGTGACAGGCCAGGTTGAGATGGTGCTGGTGGAATCCTCCGGGTTTTCGGACCCTGTGTCCATCCGCACCATCATTGATGGGATAGAGGGCCTTCATTACAAGGGCTGTGTCACCCTGGCCGGCGCGGACAGCATCAACAAGGTAATCAATACCTCGCGCATCGTCACCCGGCAGTTGAGCGTGTCCGACCTCATCCTCCTCAACCGGATTGATACGGTGAGTGAAGCGGAACAAACAGAAACACTGGGGATGCTGGCTGCCCGCTACCCCCTCACGCCCATTTTGCCTGTGACCATGTCGCAGGTGGACCTGGCGCTGATTGATACCCTGCGCCCCTCCTATGATGACAATGCGCCCATCCACGACCGGGACATCAGCCTGCGCAAACTGCTGATGCGCGTCAGCCAGCAAGTGCCCCGTGCCGCCTTGACCGCGATGATCCGCCTGTTTGCGGAAGACAGCCTGCGCGTGAAGGGCATCGTTGAAACGAAGGATGGCCCCACCCTTGTGGACTGCGTCGGCGCGATGGTGCAGGTATCCCCCTATACGGGAAGCCCGGACAATGCTTATGACGCCCTTAATGTGCTGGCGTCGGATGTGGCCGATGTGGACAAGGGCATCCGCCTGGCGCAGACTATGTACCCGCAGTATTTGCTGGAGGTCATCACGTGATGAAAGACAGCATGATCAAACTGGCGCTGGACTGCGGCGTGCACAAGGCCGCATGGCTTAGCATCAAAACAGAGGTGGTGTTTGACCCGGTCTTCCGCGACATTTGCGCGACCAATGCCTGCGGGCTGTACGGCAAATGCCACATGTGCCCGCCGGATATTGGGCAGATTGACCTGCTGATCAAAGACGCGCAGGACTTTGATTACGGCTTGCTTTACCAGACGGTGGGCAGGCTTGAGGACAGCTTTGACATTGAGGGGATGCTGGCGGCTGCCAAAGCGCAAAACGACATCGCCATCAGCATCCGTAATCACCTGAGGGATGTTAACGGCATGATGCACCTGTCCACCGGCGGCTGCCGCATGTGTGACCGCTGCACGAAGCTGGACGACCTGCCCTGCATCCTGCCGGAGATGGCCATGTCCTCCCTGGAGGCCTATGGGATTGATGTGTACAACACCGCGAAGAACGCGGGGCTGAAATACCACCACGGCGAAAATACGGTCACCTACTTTGGCATGGTTTTTGTAAAGGAAGCCCATCTTGCGTAAATTGACCATCCACCTGGCAGGGGCAAGCCAGGTGCTTTTTTTTGAGGGAGAGCCCAGGCTGGCGCAGCTGCTGCGGGAGAAGGGCTACACCGTGTCTACCCCCTGCGGCGGCGCGGGCATTTGCGGCCGCTGCGCGCTGCGGGCAACCGGTTCCCTGTCCCCTGCCCCGGTTGATGGCCGGGTGCTGGCCTGCCAGACACGGCTTATAGGTGACGCTGAGGTATGGCTGAGCGCGCAAGCGGAACTGCGCAACATCACCCTGTCTGGACAGCAGACTTTCGTGGGCATACAGCCGATGGCGGGCGAGTTTGGCTTGGCGGTTGATATTGGCACCACGACCATTGCCGCCCTCTTGGTCAACCTCAAAACGGGCGAGCAAATCGCCACAGCGGCCAAGGGCAACGCGCAGGCGCAGCTGTCAGACAACGTGATTGGCCGCATCAGCGCGGCCTTGTCCGGCGAAGAAAAGCGGCTGCAGGACCTGGTGATGGCAGACATCAACCACCTGCGCGCCCAGGTATGTCAAACCGCGCAGATCATGGAAGCTGATATCGCGCATACTGTCATCACCGGCAACACCGCCATGCTGCATTTTTTGACCGGATACTCCACTAAAGCGCTCTCCGCGGCGCCGTTTTTGGCCGAGCACCTGTTTGGTGAATGGCTGGGCACCACCTACCTGCCGCGCTGCATCGGGGCCTTTTTGGGCGCGGACTTGTTAATGGCGCTCATCGCAAGCGGGCTGTGCGACAGGCCTGAAACCGCGCTGCTTTCAGACATTGGCACAAACGGGGAGATTGCCCTGTGGCACAAAGGGCAGCTTTTTTGCGCGGCGGCAGCCGCCGGCCCTGCCTTTGAAGGCGGCGGCATTCATATGGGCCTGGGCAGCTTGCCCGGCGCGATTGACACCGTCAGCATCAGGCAGCAGAGTTTGCAGATAACCACCATTGGCAACAAGCCAGCCATTGGCCTGTGCGGCTCTGGCTTGATTGACGCGGCGGCAGCCTTCCTGAACCTGGGTATCATGGATGAAACCGGCCATCTGGATGCGGAGAAAGCGTATTTGACGGACAGTGTCTGGCTGAACCAGGAGGACATCCGCAAGCTGCAGCTGGCCAAGGGCGCCATTGCCGCGGCCATCAGCGCCTTGTGTGAAACGGCGGGGCTTGCGGCCGCGGACATCCAGCGCTTTTATCTGGCGGGCGGCTTTGGCGCGCACATGCGGATCTCCTCCGCGGCGCGCATCGGGCTGATTCCAAGCGGCCTTGCGGACAAAACCATCCCCCTGGGCAACGCGGCCTTAACAGGCGCTGCCATGCTGCTGATGGACCAGGGTTTGATTGACAAATCCCTCAAAATCGCGCAGATGGCCCAGGTGGTCACCTTAAGCGGCAGCGCGCGATTTTCCGAATTGTTTATGGAGCGGATGCTGTTTGAAGCGTATTGATGTATGAAATCTGCACCGGCAGATGACGAACGGCGCTTTTTCATGTAAGATAGAAGGCAGGAACAGAATAAAAACAAGCGAGGTAAGCTATGGAATTCATCATGGAAACTGTCCCCAATTTCTCCGAAGGCAGAAACCCCGAGGTGATTGAGAAAATCGCCGATTGTTTCCGGGGCAAGGAGGGCGTGAAACTGCTGGATTACAGCGCGGACAAGGATCACAACCGCAGCGTCTTCACCGTGATTGGCGAGCCGGATCCCCTCAGGGACGCGGTGATTGCTGCCTGCGGGGTGGCGATTGAGCTGATTGACCTGCGCACACATGAGGGCCAACACCCCCGCATGGGCGCGGTGGACGTCATCCCCTTTATCCCGATTAAAAACTGCGAGCTGGCGGACGCCGACCGCGTGGCCAGGGAAGTGGGCCAGGCGCTGGGCGAGCAGCTTGGCCAGCCCGTGTTTTTATATGAGCGTTCCGCCACCCGCCCCAACCGGGAGAACCTGAGCACCATCCGCAAAGGCCAGTTTGAGGGCATGGCAGAGAAAATGAAGGATCCCGACTGGGAGCCGGACTTTGGCCCCAAGACCATCCACCCCTCCGGCGGGGTGACCGCGGTGGGCGCGCGCATGCCCCTGGTAGCCTTTAACATCAACCTGGGTACGGACAAGCTGGAAATTGCCCAGGCCATCGCCAAGGTGGTGCGCCATGTGGGCGGCGGTTTCCGCTATGTGAAGGCCATGGGCGTGATGCTGGAGGAGCGCAACCTGGCCCAGGTGTCCATGAACCTGACGGATTACACCCAGTCTTCCATCTACCGTGTGTTTGAGACGGTTAAAATGGAAGCCAGGCGCTACGGCGTGCCGGTGGTGGGCAGCGAGCTCATCGGCCTGGCTCCCCTGCGCGCGCTGGTGGATTGCGCCGAATACTATCTGCAAATTGAAGACTTTAAAATGGACCAGGTTCTTGAAACCCGGTTATAGGAGGAAGACATCATGAACATGAAGGATATGACCGTCACCCAACTGTGTGATCTGACCGCGTCCGCCAGTCCCGCGCCGGGCGGCGGCAGCATTTCAGCGATGACAGGCGCCTATGCCGCAGCCCTTGTGAGCATGGTGGCCAAATTGACCGTGGACAAGGAAGGCTATGAGCACACCAGGGATGAGATGAACGTCATCCATGATGAAGCGGAGCTGCTGCGAAAAGACCTTTTGGAGGACATCCAGAAGGACGCCGAATCCTTTGACGCCTTCATGGTGGCGCTGAAATTGCCCAAGGACACGGAGGAGGAAAAAGCAATCCGCCGCCAGGCCATGCAGGAGGGGTTAAAAGGCGCCAGCCAGATGCCGCTGACCGTTGTCAAAAAATGCCTGCGCGTGCAGGAGTTGGCGATCCGCACGGTGGAGATTGGCAACATCAACACAGCTTCTGACGGTATGGTGGGCGTGTTGCTGGGCCGTGCGGCGGCGCTGGGCGCGGTCAACAACGTGCTGATCAACCTGGGCGGCATCAAGGATGAGGAATTTGTCGCGCGCATGCGCGCCGAATGCGAGGAGTTGACGGACATCGCCAACCAGCATGAGGCGACCGGCCAGGCCGCCCTCATGGCCCGGTGAGGTAGACGATGAAAACGAATGAGTTGAACATCCCCGCGCTGTTTGATGTGCTGCCGGAGCAGCCCGCCTTTGAACCGGGCATCCGCCGCGCGCCGCGGCGTGAAGCGCACTTGAGCGCAAATGACAAGAAACTGGCGGTGCGAAACGCGCTGCGCTATATCCCTAAAAAGCATCACAGCGCCCTGGCGCCGGAGTTTGCCAGGGAGTTGGAAGAGCACGGCCGCATTTACGGCTACCGCTTCCGCCCCGAAGGTAAAATCACAGGCCGTCCCATTGAGGAATACAAGGGAAACTGCATCGAGGGCAAAGCCATTCAGGTGATGATGGACAACAACCTGGATTTTGAGGTTGCCCTTTACCCCTATGAGCTGGTCACCTATGGCGAGACCGGCCAGGTCTGCCAGAACTGGATGCAGTACCGCCTCATCAAGCACTACCTGGAGCACCTGACCCAGGATCAGACCCTGGTCATCATGTCCGGGCACCCGCTGGGCCTGTTCCGTTCCCATCCGATGTCCCCCCGTGTCATCATCACAAACGGCTTGATGATTGGCCAGTTTGACAACCAAACCCAGTTTAACCGCGCGGGCGCCATTGGCGTGGCTAACTACGGCCAAATGACCGCCGGCGGCATGATGTACATCGGCCCGCAGGGCATTGTCCACGGCACCTACAACACCCTGCTGGGCGCCGGCCGCCTGAAGCTGGGCATTGACCAGCAAAGCGACCTTGGCGGTAAGCTGTTCATCTCCTCCGGTCTGGGCGGGATGAGCGGCGCGCAGGGCAAGGCGGCTGTGATCGCCGGCGCCAGTGCCATCATCGCGGAGGTGGACATCTCCCGCATCAAGACCCGCCACAGCCAGGGCTGGGTGACCGCTGTGCATGACAGCGCCGAGACTGCTGTGGCAGAAGCGCTGGATCACAAGAGTAAGGGCGAGGCCTGCGCCATCGCCTACCACGGCAACATTGTGGATTTGCTGGCCTACCTTAATGAGCAGGATATTCTGGTTGATTTGATGAGCGACCAGACCAGCTGCCACGCGGCCTATGAGGGCGGCTACTGCCCCCAGGGCATGGATTTTGCCGAGCGCACGCGCATGCTGGCGCAGGAGCCGGAGCGCTTCCGCCAGGAAGTGGACAGAAGCCTGATTCAGCACTTCCGCCTGATTCAACAGCATGTCGCGCGGGGCACCTACTTCTTTGATTATGGCAACAGCTTCCTAAAGGCTGTGTTTGACGCCGGTGTACGCGAGGTGTGCAAAAACGGCGAAAACGACCTGGACGGCTTCATCTTCCCCAGCTATGTAGAGGATATCTTGGGGCCGGAGCTGTTTGACTACGGCTACGGGCCTTTCCGCTGGTGCTGCCTGTCGGGCAAGCATGAGGATCTGGTCAAGACCGACCAGGCTGCCATGGACTGCATTGACCCCAACCGCCGCTACCAGGACCGGGACAACTGGGTCTGGGTGCGCGACGCGGAGAAGAACGCCCTGGTGGTTGGCACCCAGTGCCGCATCCTGTATCAGGACGCGCTGGGGCGCATGAACATCGCCCTGCGCTTTAACCAGATGGTGCGCGAGGGGCAGATTGGCCCTGTGATGCTGGGCCGTGACCACCATGACACCGGCGGCACCGACTCCCCCTTCCGAGAGACCAGCAACATCAAGGACGGCTCCAACATCATGGCGGAGATGGCCACCCAGTGCTTCGCCGGCAACGCCGCGCGCGGGATGAGCATGATTGCCCTGCACAACGGCGGCGGCGTGGGCATCGGCAAGTCCATCAACGGCGGCTTTGGTATGGTGCTGGACGGCAGCGAGCGGGTGGATACCATCCTGCGCGCCGCCATGCCCTTTGACGTGATGGTTGGCGTCGCCCGGCGCAACTGGGCGCGCAACGACAACGCGGTTGCTACCAGTGAGGAGTACAACCAGCTCTTCCCCACCAGCGACCACATCACCATCCCCCAGCTTGCGGATGACAGTTTGCTGGACAGGTTGTTCCAATGAGCAGACACCAACTTTCTGCCATCATCAACATCGGCACCCTGGCTACCCCTAAAGGGCATGCCGCCAAAGCGGGTGACCAGCAGGGTGAGATTGTCAGCTTGACGGATGCCTATGTGCTGATTGAGAACGGCTTGATTAAAGAAATCGGCACCGGGCAGCCCGACCTGGCCGGCATCCCGCAGGACCACATCCTGGACGCGGGCGGGCACCTGGTGACCCCTGGGCTGGTGGACGCGCACACGCACCTGGTTTTTGGCGGCTGGCGCGCCCATGAATTGCAGCAAAAATTAGCCGGTGTGCCCTACCTGGACATCCTGGCTGCCGGCGGCGGCATCCTGAATACGGTAGACCAAACCCGCAAAGCCACCGAACAGGAACTGTTTGACAAGGCCGCCAAAGCCTTGGACGGCATGATGGCCCTGGGCACCACTACGGTGGAGGCCAAGAGCGGCTATGGCCTGGACCTGGAGAACGAGTTAAAGCAGCTGCGCGTCGCCAAGCAGCTGAATGAAAAACACCCGGTGGACGTCGTCTCCACCCTGATGGCCGCGCACGCAGTGCCCAGCGAATACAAGGACAACCGGCAGGCCTTCCTGGACCTCATCCTGCATACCATCATCCCCGCGGTCGCGCAGGAAAACCTGGCCGAATTTTGCGATGTCTTCTGCGAAACCGGCGTATTCGATGTAGCGGAATCAACAGCAATCCTGCAGGCCGCGCAGGCGCACGGGATGACAAGCAAGATCCACGCGGATGAGATCGACGCCATTGGCGGCAGCGAATTGGCGGGCGAACTTCGCGCCATTTCGGCCGAACACCTGATTACCCTCCAAAACAGCGGCATCGCCTCCCTCAAACAGGGCGGCACCATCGCCTGCCTCTTGCCCGCCACCTCCTTCTACCTGGGCAAGCCCTACGCCCGCGCGCAGGATTTAATCGCGGCCGGCGTGCCCGTTGCCATCGCCAGTGACTTCAACCCGGGCAGTTGCCCCTCCTACTCCCTGCAGTTTTGCATGAACCTGGCCGCCTACAACTACCGCCTGTCCTCCGAGCAGGTGCTTACCGCTGTCACCCTCAACGCCGCTGCCGCCATTGACAGGGCTGACCGCGTTGGCAGCATCGAGCCCGGCAAACTGGCTGACCTGGTCATCTGGGACGCGCAGGAACTGGACTTCCTCTTCTACCGCTTTGGCAGCAACCTTGTGAAGACAGTTGTCAAGCGGGGTGAAGTTGTGGTGGATACGGATTGATATTGGGAACGTTGGGGATTTCATCCCCAAACCCCTGACCGGGGAGATTCTCCCCGGACCCCGGAATGTAATCATAAAGATTTACGACAAAGAAGGAGCAGCACATTTGGCTCCTTCAAATTTTTGTTTTAAATGTTATTTAATTGAAATCTGAAATCATCTCTTTGGTCAATTGTATGATGGCATCTTCCCTTATCAACGCGTTCATCGCAATGACATCCGGGCGCAGCTCGCGGTCTTCCTCAATGAAGGCTACTTTGCCGCGGATCAGTTGATGCAAGGCCTTGTGGTAGGCGTTTGGCTCGCCATCGCGCAGGTCAATCGCCTGCGCCGCGGCATAGAACTCCAGCGCCAGGACGGAGAAGCAGTTCTCCACAATCTGCCGGGCTTTGCGCGCGGCCGTGGTGCCCATGGACACATGGTCCTCCTGGTTGGCGGAGGACGGGATGGAATCCACGCTGGCGGGGTGCGCCAGCACCTTGTTTTCTGACACCATGGAAGCCGCTGTGTACTGGATGATCATCATGCCGGAGTTGACACCCGGCGCCTTGGATAAAAAGGGCGGCAGGCCGTTTGACAGCTGATGGTTGACCATGCGCTCCAGGCGGCGCTCTGAAATATTGGCCAGCTCCGCCACCGAGATGCCCAGGTAATCCAGCGCCAGCGCCAGCGGCTCGCCATGGAAGTTGCCGCCGGAGATGACATCCCGGTCCTGCGCGAAGATGAGCGGGTTGTCGGTAACAGAATTCAACTCTGTCTCCAGCACATGGCGCACATGCGCCAGCGCGTCACGCACCGCCCCGTGCACCTGCGGCACACAGCGCAGGGAGTAGGCGTCCTGCACCCGCAGTCCTTCCGCCGCTTTAATCAGGGGACTGTCCACGCAAAGGGCGCGGACATTGGCTGCCACCGTCTGCTGCCCCTTGTGCGGGCGGATGGCGTGCACTCGCTGATCAAAGGCGTCCACCCGCCCTTGCAGCGCTTCCATCGTAAAGCCCACCGCGATATCGGCCAATTGGCTGATCCGCTCCGCGTCATACAGGGCCAGCGCGCCCACCGCGCCCATGGCCTGAGTGCCATTGATGAGCGCCAGGCCTTCCTTGGCCAAAAGGCGCTCCGTCGCAATCCCTGCCTTGTCCATTGCCGCCTGCCCGGGCATTACCTGACCTTGGTACTCCGCCTCGCCATAGCCCAGCAGCACCAGCGCCAGGTGCGACAGCGGCGCCAAGTCCCCCGACGCGCCCAGGGAGCCCTTTTCCGGCACGATGGGATGGACCCCTGCGTTGAGCATCTGGACCAAGTTTTGCACCAATAGAGGACGGATTCCCGAATACCCCTGGCACAGAGCGTTGGCGCGCAGCAGCATCATGGCGCGGACCACTTCCGTCGGGAAGGGATCGCCGCAGCCCACCGCGTGGCTTAAGATCAGGTTGTTTTGAAGCGTGCTGGCTTGCTCCCTGGAAATCTGCACATTGGCAAGCGAACCAAAGCCCGTGTTGATGCCGTAGACCGGTTGCCCAAAGTCCAAGATTTGCTCCACCGCTTCGCGGGATACTGCCATCATATCAAGCGCTTCCTGCGCGATGGCGACCTTCGCGTGATGCCGCGCGACAGCGACCACTTCATTGAGGGTAAGCGAATGGCCGGTTAAGATGACCTGTTTGATCTGCTCGGGGTGCATAGGGTTCTCCTTTTAATGGCTAAGGGCAGGCCATCCATTGACCTGCCCTTTTAATAGTTCAGTCCAATACGCCCTTGAGCGCTGCCTTTTGCATCTGCTGCGGGCGGTGGTAGGGCGTTTTCAAGTCCAGCCAACCGCCTGCCCTGGCGCTTTGCTCAAAGCCGGTCAAAATCTCCAGCACGTGGTGGATCTGCTCCATGCCAGCGCGCACATCCCGGCCTGACTGGATGGCAGCCGCCATGTCCGCCAGCCCCAGGCCGCGGGAGTTTTCCTGGTAGTCAAACAAGAGCGGCAGCTCATCAAACTTGCCGGTTTCCGGCCGGAAAATCTGGATGGGGCCGCCAAAGTAGTTAGGATCCGGCAAAATCATCGTGCCTTCGCTGCCGTAAATCTCAAACCGCGCCTGGGTGGGATAGTACACATCAAAGGTGGTAAAGATGGTGCCAATCGCACCGGACGCAAACTGCATGGTGCCCGCGATGTAAGTATCCGTGTTGACGTCCACCTCTGTGCCCGCGTGCGGCTGGCTGGTGATCAGGCGTTTGTTGAAGGTGCGCTTGCTGGCGGATACCAGGCGGCTGACCGGGCCCAGCAGGCTGACCAGGGCTGTGATGTAATAGGGGCCCATGTCCAGCATGGGGCCGCCACCCGGCTGGTAGTAGAAATCCGGATCCGGGTGCCAGGTTTCATGCCCGCGGCAGATCATAAAGGCCGCGGCGCCCACCGGGTCACCAATCATGCCGGCATCGATGTACTTGCGGCAGCTTTGCAAGCCCGCACCCAGGAAGGTATCCGGCGCGCCCGCAATCAGCAAACCGCGCTCCTTAGCCAGTTTGACCAGCGCGTCGCCCTCCTCCATGGTGATACCCAAGGGCTTTTCGGTGTACACGTGCTTGCCATGCTCCAGCGCCAGGCGCGTCACCTCAAAATGCTGGTGCGGGCGGGTCAGGTTGAGGATGATGTCAACGCTTGGGTCCTCAAAAGCTTCAAACATATTCTCATACACGCGCGGCAGGTTGTATTTTTCCTTGGCATTATTGGCGCGCTCGGGGATCAGATCGCACACGCCAGCGATCTCCACATCCCGGAATACCTGGGTCAGGTTGTCCAGATAAATCCCGCTGATGCTGCCCACGCCGATGAAGGCCACCCTCAGTTTTTTCATGAATACTCCTCCTTGACAAACGTTTGTTTTTTTCGTCATGGTTTCCTGTCCCTTATCCTTGTTTATCATAGTGAAAACAAGCGAAAAGGTCAACCGCTTTGTGACGATGTTTCTTATATTGACAGCAGGGTTTTGCCTGTTTAAGATGAAGACAGACTTAGCGATACAAGAATATTGGCAGGGAGGACATTTGTATGAATATGAACAGGCTCAGTGCCCTGGAAGGCAAAATCAGCCGTTCCATCAGCCCGGAAAACTTGACGGGCGAGAAAGGAAAGGGCGGGATGTGCGAACTGGCTGACGGGACAGCCAGATTGGCTGCGCGTGACTTGGGCCGCGGCTGGAAGGTAAACCCCTATATCATCATCCAGCCGGGCGAGACGTTCACCATCGCTGATATTGAGGGCAGCGGCATCATCAACCATATCTGGCTGACACCCACCGGGCGCTGGCGCAATACCATCCTGCGCATGTATTGGGATGAGCAGGAACAGCCCAGCGTGGAATGCCCGATTGGCGATTTCTTCGCCATGGGCTGGAATGAATACGCGCAGCTGAGTTCCCTGGCGGTTTGCGTGAACCCGGGCAGCGCGTTTAACTGCTACTGGCCCATGCCCTTCCGCAAGCGGGCGAGGATGACGCTGTCAAATATCTCCAGCGAGCCTGTCACCATGTATTACCAGATTGATTACTGCCTGTGTGAAGTGGCGGCGGATGAAGCCTACTTCCACGCGCAGTTCCGGCGCGTCAACCCCCTGCCCTATCAAGAGGTGTACACCATTTTGGACGGCATCAACGGCCGCGGGAAGTATGTCGGCACCTATATGGCCTGGGGCGTTCACAACAAAGGCTGGTGGGGCGAGGGCGAGATCAAGTTTTACATGGACGGCGACCGTGATTTCCCCACGATTTGCGGCACAGGAACAGAGGACTATTTCTGCGGCTCCTACAATTTTGAGGACCCGAAGACGCGCGCGAACTATGTGGCCTTCACAACGCCCTACGCCGGATTGCATCAGGTGATTGCACCGGATCAACTTTACAACAGCCAGTTCCGCTTTGGCATGTACCGCTGGCACATCACCGACCCCATCTATTTTGAGAAGGACCTGCGCGTCACCATCCAGGCGCTGGGCTGGCGGGAAGGCGGGCGATATTTGCCCTTGCAGGATGATATCTCCTCCGTTGCCTACTGGTATCAGGCGCTGCCGACCGCGCCTTTCCCCCGGTTGCCTGACAAAGATTACCTGGAAGTGATCTGAAGCGCAAATCCCTTGCAGGCTGATTCCTGTAAGGGATTTGTTTTTTCTTTTACAGACTGCTTGGTTGTGTCCGTCAGTCCTTTTTCTGCAGCCATTCCATCAAGCTGGTAACCTGGCTGTGGTCCATGTCCTTGTTGGCAGTCAACAGGGTGACCGGCTGCTCCTTCAAGCGCGCTTGCAGCGCTTTGCGGTGGGCAAGGGCTTCTTCGCTTTCGTTTAATTCCTTAAGATAGGCCTTCTCAAACTGCGCGAAGGTCAATTCCTCATGGTGAAAAGATTGCCGCAGCTCCGCAGTGGGCGCCAGGTCCTTGGCCCAGTCATCCAGCTGCGCCTTTTCCTTGCTGATGCCGCGCGGCCACAGACGGTCCACCAGCACCCGGTAGCCGTCCTGCTCCTGTGCGGGGTCATAAATCCGCTTGACTTGCAGTTTCATCTTATTGTGCCAGGAGGGCTTTGGCGATGTCCTCCGCACCGGTCAAGTCCTCCGCCTTGGGCTTCCAGTTGATGCGCATTTCGGGCGCTACCACGTCAAAGCCGGCTTTGGTCAAGATCTCGCGCAGCTCCTTGTTGCCCTCGCCAGACCAGCCGTAGGAGCCGAACACTGCGGCCTTCTTGCCCTTGAACTTGAGTTCGGACGCGAAGTGCAACACGCCGGCGACAGAGCTTAGAATGGAGTTGCCCACAGTGGGTGAACCCACGGCGATGGCCTTGGACCGGAAGACCTCTGTCATCAGATCGTTCTTGTCGGTCTTGGCGATGTTGAACACCTTCACCCGCGTATCCGGTGAGAGGCGGCCGATTTGGGCGGCGATCTCATTGGCCATCATCTGCGTGCTGTTCCACATGGAGTCATACAGCACCGTGACCTGGTCCTCCTGATAATCCTGTGCCCACTCGGCGTATTTTTGCACGATTTGCAGCGGGTTATCCCGCCAGATAACGCCATGGGAAGTGGCGATGATGTCAATGGGCAGGTTGAGGGACACGACCTCGTCAATCTTCTTTTTCACAAGGGGTGAGAAGGGGTTGAGGATGTTGGCGTAATATTTCATCGCCTGCTTCCACAGATCACAGGCATCCGCCTTGTCGTTGAAGAGCTCCTCCACCGCGAAGTGCTGGCCAAAGGCGTCATTGGAGAACAGGATGTTGTCCCCGGTCAGGTAGCAGGCCATGCTGTCGGGCCAGTGCAGCATGCGCATCTCCACAAAGATCAGCTGCTTGCCGTTGCCCACATCAAGCGTATCGCCGGTCTTGACGACCTGGTAGTTCCATTCCGGATGGTGGTAGTGCCCTGTTAGAGACTTCACCGCGTTGGCTGTGCAGTAAATGGGCGTTTCTGGAATTTCTTCCATCAAAAGCGGGAGGGCGCCGGAGTGGTCGATCTCACCATGGTTGATGATGATGGCGTCGATGTCCTTTAAATCAATTTCTTTTTTCAGGTTGGTGATGAATTCCTCCGCATGCGGCGCCCAGACGGTATCCACCAGGATGGTCTTCTCCTCCCGGATCAGGTACGCGTTTTGGCTGGACCCCTTGGTAACAGAATAATCTGCGCCGTGAAACTCCTTCAATTCCCAGTCGATCTTGCCCACCCAGTCCACATTGTTTTTGATTTTGCGCAACATAGAAAACCCTCCATTCAATTGATTGACAGGTATAGTATATGCTTATTATGATATGTTTGTGTGATTCAAGTCACGCTTTATGCGGTTTCTGGTTGATGAAAGAGTTCAAACAGCCTTGCTTCATCAAGGATGCGGATGTGCTTGTAGCCCTTGAGTTCAATGATGCCTTCTTTGTTCAATTCTGAAAGTTTGCGGGAAACCGTCTCCCGGCGCAGGTTGATGGAACTGGCAATGTCCTCACGCGAGAGGGCCACCAGGCTGTTGTCCATGCGTTCACGCCGGAACAGCAAAAAGCCGCATAAACGCGCCTGCGCGCTGTCCAGCGTCAACAGCTCCATCAAGCGCTGGGCGTCACGCAGTTTGCGGCCAAGCGAACCCAACAAGCGCATGCCCACCTCCGGGTGTGCCTGCGTCAATTTGGCGATGGCGCTGGCCGACAGGGAGCAGATGCCGGTATCCTCCAGGCACAAGCCTTGCGCGTGGTAGGGCTCGCCCGCGAACACGGTCTGCTCGCCCAGGATGTCTCCCGCGCTGATGATATCCAGCACCAACTCATCCCCGCCCTCTGTAAAGCGGGATATTTTAACCTTGCCATAGCGCAGAATCAGGATGCGGTTATTGACATCATCCATGGAAAATAGCAGCGCGCCTTTTTTGTAATCCCTGTGCTGCGCCAGCATCATGATGCTGGCCTGCTGCTCATCAGACAAGCCAGAGAGCATGGACACATTGGCGATGCACTGCTGCCCGCAGTGTGCACAGCACGGCCCTTTACATGCCATAGCAGGTCTCCTTCGTTTTGATGATCCTTATTTTATCACAAAGAATGGAATTGTGTGAGCCAACTCACGCAATGTTTTATTAAATACAGGCAACACGCGGGGTGTCAGAGTTATATGATGCAAATTTGAAAGAAATAAAAAAATCACCGCGGGCTGTACTCAGCTCGCGGTGACCTGGTGCACCAGACAAATCCAAATCCGAACTCGTAATGTCATGCAGTGTAATGGTTTTATCGCCATCCTTGAAGTTGAA
>DUQZ01000054.1 GCA_012837525.1 Clostridiales bacterium
AAATTCGTGGTATTCTTGCTTTAAGCCATTGGGGTTCTCCTCCTTGTGAATGTCTATGCAACATCCATTGTAGCGGAGTCCCGGTGGCTTGCCCATTCCTCCTCACCCTGGGCAAAGTTGCGAACTTCAGTGTACTCTATCTGACCCATTTTATGTTCTTATTTGCATTTGTTTCTTACTTCTAAATAATATCAAAAAGCCGCCCCGAAAGGCGGCAAGTTGTTGTTGAGCTGTTCTATTGTTTCCAGATTCCTTACTTGAGCAGGTCCGCTTCTTCCAGTTGGGCCTGGATGTCATCCAGCGCTTCCTGGGCGGAAACATCATTGGTTTCCAGGGTGGACAGCACGTTGCCGATGATCTCGGCGGCGGCGCTGGCTTCAATCAGGGCAGGAGGCGCGGAGGCGTAATCCATGCTGTCAAACACAGCCGCGCGGTTGGCGGGCGGGGTGATGGTCAGGTACTGGCTCAATTTGCTCTGGTCGGCGATGGTGGGCAGCTCCCAGCTGGCGTCCAGGCGCAGCTGCACGATGTCCGGGTCAGAGCCCATGGCATCGATGAACTTGGCAGCCGCTTCTTTGTTCTCACTGGAAGGGGAAACGGCGTTGACGTTGGCAAAGAAGAAGGTAGCCTTGTCCTTGAAGCCCGGCTCCACCACGATGTCCCAGTCAAAGGTGGCCTTCTCGGTGAAGGTGGGGAAACCCCAGATGCCGGTGATGATCATGCCCAGCTTGCCTTCGGTGAACATGTCCCAGTCACCGCGCCCGGCCATGTCCTCCAGGGTGGGCTGCACGCGGTTTTCTCCGCGCACGCGCTTGAGCATGGCATCCAGGACGGCGACGTTTTCAGGCGCATTGGCGGTGAAGGATTTGTAGTCGGCGTTGACCAGGCTGCCGCCGTTGCCCTTCACGGACTTGTAGAACTCATTGTAGGAGATGGGCTGGAAGTAACCCCAGATGTCATCGCCCAGGGCACGGATTTTCTCAGCCGCCGCTTGCGCGTCCGCCCAGGTCCATTCATTGGTGGGGTAGGCCACGCCGGCCTGGTCAAAGAGGGCCTTGTTGTAAAACAGCACGCAGGTGGAGAAGCTCATCGGCACGGCATACAGTTTGCCATCGCCCGAAACCGCCGCCAGGGTGCCTTCGGAATAGTTTTCGCGCTGAATGCCCAGGTCAGACAGGTCGGCCACGGCGCCGCGCAGCATGTAGGCCAGGTAGTTTTCCATGTTCAGTTCGAACACGTCCGGCGGGTTGCCGCCGCCAATGCGGGTGGCAAGGCCGGTGAAGTAGTCGTTGTAGCCGGTCAGTTGCAGGTCAATCTTGATGTCCGGGTTCTTGCTTTCAAAGATTTCAATCATCTTTTTCAGCGTTTCTTCCTGGGCACCGGAGGCGGAGAAGTTGGCGTAGGTCAGGACGGTTTCAGCGCCGGCTGTCAAAAACAAGGAAAACAGCAGCAGTGCGCCAAGCATGAGGGCCAGGGTCTTTTTCATGGGGGTTCCTCCTTATTCATATGGTTACGCATTATGCGCAAATCCCGGTAGGTCTGGCGGCTATTTCAGGCCGCCCAGGGCGATGCCGCTGTCCACGCGGCGTTTGGAGAGCAGGTAGACGATAAGAATGGGCAGGATGGTGAGCACGGCGCCGGCCATCAGCACATGCTCGTTGTTGCGGTACATGCTGTTCATGTTGCCCAGCACCACCTGCAGGGTTTGCCTGTCGGTGCTGGTGAGCACAATCAGCGGCCAGAGGTAGCTGTTCCAAGAGCCCATGAAGGCCAGCAAAATCAAAGTGAACAGCGTGGGTGACACCATGGGCAGGAGGATCACAAAGAAGCTGCGGTACAGTGACGCCCCGTCCAGCATCGCGGACTCCAGGTAACTGTCAGACACCGTCATCATAGCCTGGCGCATCAGGAAGACGCCAAAGGCGTTGGCCAGGGCCGGCAGGATGAGGCCGGTGTAGGTGTCCAGCAAGCCCAACAGGCGCAGGATGATGTAGTTGGGCACCATGGTGACCGTGCCTGGAATCATCATGGTAGCCAGGTACAAGCCAAACACCTTGCCATAGCCCCGGAAAGGCAGCTTGGCAAACACAAAGGCCGCCATGCAGGCGGACAGCACCTGCACCAGGGTGGTGGCCACCGCCAGGAACAGGCTGTTGAAGCTGGCCCGCGGGAAGGAAAAGCCCGGCATGTTGAACACGCGGATGTAGCCTTCCAGCGTGGGGCGCTCTGGAATCCAGCGGATGGGAATGGTTCGGATGGCTTCCTCGCCCTTGAAGGAGGAGGATAGCATAAACAGGAAGGGCAGCAGGGTGAACAGCGCCGTAATCAGCACCAGCACCACAAACAGCGCCTTGGGGATGTGGCGGTACATTGTCTTAGGCATCGTAGTTCACCCACTTTTTCTGGGCACGGAACTGAATCAGGGTAAACACCAGGATGATGGCAAACAAAATCCAGGAATAAGCGGAGGCCATGCCCATCTTGTACTGGCGGAAGGCGTACTTGTAGATGCGCTCCAGGAAGACTGTGGTCGCCCCGCCCGGACCGCCATCGGTCATGATGAGGACCGACTCAAACACCTGCAGGCCATAGATGACGTTAATCACCACCAGCAAAAAGAGGGTGGGCGACAGCAAGGGCAGGGTGATGCTGACAAAACGCCGCACACCGCCCGCGCCGTCAATGGAGGCCGCCTCATACAGCGCTGGGTCGATGCTCTTGAGCGCAGCCAGCACCATCAGGGCGTAGTAGCCGGTGTCCTTCCAAAGGGCGGTCATCACAATGCCGGGCATCGCCCAGGCGCGGCTGTTGAGCCAGGCAGGTCCGGTGATGCCGATGGCGGCCAGCGCTTGGTTCATCAGGCCATAGCGGCCGGAAAGCACCCAGGTCCACACCACGGCAGCCGCCACCCAGCTGGTGATGACCGGGGTGTAAAACACCGCCCGCAAGGCGCCGCGGCCGGGAAAACTCTTGTTGAGGATCAAGGCCTGGCCCAGGGAGGTAAGCAGGATGAGGGGCAGGTAAAGCCCCAGGTAGGTCAGGGTATGGAGCAAGACCTGGGGAAACTCCCTGCCGCTTAGGATGCGGGAGAAATTGCGCAGCCCCAGGAAATCCATGGTGCCCGCCAACAGGTCATAATCATGGAAGGAGTAAAACATCGACATGCCAATGGGCACCAGGCAAAACACCACCACCCCGATCAGGGAGGGGGCCAGGAAGACCGCGGTTGCGGCGCGCCGGGTGCGGGCATTGGGCAGGTACACAGTCAGCCTCCTCCTTTATTGTTCTACCTTCTTGAACACCGGGATGGTGTCCAGCAGGGCGGTCACCCGGATGGTTTGCTCGCCGGAAAACTGCTCCTTGGTGAAGTAATTTCTCCAGGTGCCCCGGGGCAGGTACACCGGGCGGGAAGTCTTCCCCGCTTCCACAATAGGCGCCACCAGCAGCTCACGCCCCAGCATGAACTGGTCATCCACCTGCCAGGCGTTCTGGTCCTCCGGGAAATCCAGGCAGAGGTGGGCCATCAGCGGGCGGCCTTCTTTCACGCAATACCGGGCTTCCTGCCACAGGTAGGGGCGCAAGCTCTCCCGCAGCTTGGCGTACTGCACACCCAGGGACAGCACCTGCGGGTCGTTCAAGCGCTCGGCCAGGTTCCAGGGGCTGCGGTCGTTGTTTTCTTCCTTCATGCCGCCATACTGGCCGCCCCGGGGTTCAGCATGACACTGCATGATGGGGCTGAAACAGGCAAGAGCGGTGGCGCGCAGGTAGAGTTCGGCGTCCGGGATGGGCCCGGCGAAACCGCCGATGTCAAAGCCCCAGAACAGGATGCCGGACAGCCCGGCGGAGATGCCCGCTTTGAGCTGGGCTTGCAACTCGGAAAAGGTGCTCACCTGGTCCCCCGCCCAGTGAGCCGGTTGGGCTTGGGCGCCGGCATAGCCCGCGCGGGAGAAAGTGAGACCCTTGACACCGTTGTCACGCAGAAAATCCCAGTACGCGGCGATGTACTGCCCGGGGTAGAGGTTGTGGGCTTCCAGGCCGCTCATGCCGTTATGAAGCCTGGCATCCTCCTCAAACAGGAACTCCCCGCCATCGGTCTTAAAGCCCTCCACGCCCATTTCCAACAGGTATTTGCGCTTTTCAAACCACCAAGCGCAGGCCTCGGGGTTGGTAAAGTCCGGCAGCAGGCTTTTTGCGAACCAGCGGTCATTGATGCGGTAGGGCGAGCCGTCCGCCCGGCGGATGACAAAGCCTTTTTGGATGGCTTCCGCGATGTCGGCATCATGTACAGCGGCATGGGGATGCTCATCATCGTGCTTTAGCACCGGAATCTGCCACAGCAGCAAGCGCAGCCCGGCATCCCGGATTGCTTTCACTGTCTGCTTCGGATTGGGAAAGTGTTCCTCATGCCAGCGGTAGAAGGTCTGCTCATCGCTCCATTGTTCCAGCACCATCACGCTCGCGGGGTAATCGTAATCACGCAAGGCCTTCAACTGGGTGTT
>DUQZ01000055.1 GCA_012837525.1 Clostridiales bacterium
CCCTGTTGCCGTGCCGCCCAAAGGCGATGAGGCCTACTACACAGTATACCATGAAATCAGGCTCTTGCCTGGTGAGCAGTATACCCTCAAGCCAAACACCCTGCACTGGTTCCAGGGCGGCCCCGAGGGCGCTGTGGTGAGTGAGTTTTCCACCACCAGCCGGGACGAGCTGGACATCTTCACCGACCCGCGCATCCGTCGCTTGCCCGAGGTGGAGGAGGGCTAAGCCAACAACCCAGAGAGACATCTTCAAACCCGCCGCATCAGGCGGGTTTTTGCTCAGGCCTGCTCCTTCAGTGTAAACACCGCATAGGCATAGGGCGCCAATGTGACGGTTTCGCCATCCAGCCGGGCCTCGCCCGCGGACAGCGCAGCGCCCTTTGCTTCCCCAAGCGTGATGCGTTCTTCCTTGTCGCTGATGCTGATCACGACCAGGCGCGTCTGCCCTTCATGCCTGCGCAGGAAGGCAAAGGCGCCCGTCCCCGTATGCAGGTGCTGGACAAAATCATCCTCGCCAATCAACTCGCGCCGGATCTGGCTGATCTGCGCGAAGAAGTCCCGCATCAGGGGGCCGTCCTTGCCAGCGATGTTGGGGTCCTCATCCCCCTGGTAGATCATGGGCACGCCGTCCAAGAAGAACATCAGGGCAAAGAGGGCCTTGGCTTTTTCAACTCCATAGGATTCATAGGCGCGCTGCTTTTGCCACACCCAGGAGACCGTGTCGTGGTTGCCCAAGAAGCGCAGCTTCTTCAGCCCCAGGGGCATGGCCTTGTGCTCAATCTCCAAAAAGCGGGTCAACTCCTGCGCGAAGGTGTGCGCGTCGGCGTTTCGCTCCCACAAGCCGGTCATCACCCGGTAGAGGTTCATGCCGTAGAACACGCCGGTGACGGGATAGAAGGCGGGAACGGGGTTGAAGTTCTCCGGCAGCAGGTAGGCGCGCTTGCCCATGCGCTCAAATCCGTCCATGATGGCCCGGCTGATGGACACACCGCCCTGCAGGTTGCTGGCGCTGGGCCGGTGGCCGGGGAAGGGGTCCCAGTTGGACAGGCCGCCCATGGCGCAGTCAATGCGCGCGCCGTCAATGCCAAAGCGCCGCACGTGGCTGCCCACCAATTCGCGGGTGTATGCCAGGTATTCGGGATGGGTCATATCAAAGGAAACGCAATGCCATTCATCCTGCAGGCTGCCGTCCCGCCTTTTTGAGCACCAGTCCAGATGCTCCCGCGCCAGGGGGTCCGTGGGCTCGGGCCCGTGGGGCACATAGTCAAACAACACCGTCATGCCCAGGTCATGGGCCTTGTCGGCAAATTCGCGCATGCCCTCCTCCCCGCCATAGCGCGCGTCAATGGGGCGCTGGTCGGTGGGGTGGTAAACACCGCGGTCCAGGCGCTCGAACACCGGCAGCAGCCACAGGTGATCCACGCCCAGCGCCTTGATTTGCGGCAGCTCCCGCGCGTATTCCTGCAGGGTTTTGTGAAGGGCAAATCCGCCGTCCATGGTGCCGTGAGGATGGCAGGAGTACAGCACACCCTCCCGGATGCCCGCCATCAGCGGCCGGAAGCCCAGGCGGTCAAAAAAGGCGCGGATATGCAGGTAGGGATCCTCCCCCTGTTTCACCGGGCTTAGATAGAAGCATCCCACCAGGGCACGCTCCCCGGGCATAAGGGCGCACTCAACCGAGGCGGCGTAGACATGGGTGATCTCCCCCCCCGCACGCCAGGCGCCCTGGGCCCATTTTTCCACCTCGTCCAAAAACAGCAGGTTCAGGCTGCCTTCGCTGGTCTTCAAGTGCGTCATGGAGCCTACCAGGCCGCAGCTGTGGGCCGCGCCGTCTGCCATGTCCAGGTCGTGATACACCCTGGAATCGTTGGTGGGGTACTCAAACCAGGCGTCCGCTGCCTGGCGCTTATACAGGAAAGACACGCCGTTGATGACCGCTTCGGCCTGGCTTAGGTTGATCACCTCCGCCCGCAGGCGCAGCGCCTCATCGCACAGGTCATAGATCTGGCGGATGCGCGTCTGCCCCGCCAGCCAGCTCCCCACCAAGCAGCCGTCCTCCTCTGTAAAGCCTTCAAATACGCCCGCATCAGGCGCGCTCACAGCTTCAATCGCGGGCAATTCCCAGGTGCGCTTGTCGCTTAGGTCATCAAACACCATCTGCCCCCGGGCGTAAGCGCCATTGACGCCGGCGTCCGCCAGCAGATCAAGCGCGGGATAGCTCTGGCCATCTACCTGACTCATCACCAGCCGCCCGGTCCTGGCATCCAGCCGGTACAGCGTATGTTTCCCTTTGATGTCAACCCAGTCCTTGTGCCAGTTGATGCGCATAGTCACTGCCTCCTCGTTAAACGTTTATCCGTTCCGGCGCGTACAACCGCTCTGCGGCCGCGCGCCCCTGTCTTGCATACTGGGGTCATTATAGGCGGTGACAGGGGGGCTGTCAATGCAGGAATGCACCATAAAAACAACGCGTTCTGATCACCTTTCCTCACCCCTGCAGGGAATATACCGCCTGTGGGCAGTGTACACTGTTCTTATTTTACAAAAATAATCCATTTGATTGTTTTGAAAGTTTGTCTTTTCCGCTTGACAGCCCTTTTGGCGGGGGCTATACTGGGGCAAAAGGATAAACGTTTATTCTTATTACATGAACTAGTGAGGTGCCCACATGGAACGCAGTGTATATTTTGACGGCTGGCATAAAGGTAATTTCTGCCAGCATCCCAGCCTCCCCATGCGCAGTTTGCACATGCTGGACGACCTGGAACGCCTGGGCGCGACCATGCTGGTCTGGGCCGGCCTGGGCGGCGGCAGCATTTCCCTGCCCTTTTTACACCACGAGGCCTTTGGCGAGACCGATGTGCGCCAGCAGATGTTTGGCTACATGAACGACAGCCAGTTCATCGCGGAGTGCAACCGCCGCGGCATCAAGCTGTTCTCCATCGTGTTTGAGGTGCAGGGCTGGGAGTTCCCCGCCGTCATTGACAAAAAAACCGGCCGCATCACCGCCATCAACAAACTGGCCGAAGGCCAAGAGGAGCAGGACTGGTACGGGCTGCGGGAGTTCTCCCAGGACAAGTACCCCAACGCCTTCCCCACCAGCCTGAAGGACTATTATCCAGACGGCATCATCAACTCCGACGGCGAGGTCGTGACCGACCTGTTTGAGGAAAGCGCGGCCCGGCGCCTGGACGGCACGCCCGTGCATGCCCAGTGGGTGGAGATGAAAAACCACCAGCAAATCTGCTACCAGACCTGCCGCAACAACCCGGTCTGGCGGGATTACCTCAAGCAGATCATCAAAATCATGATTGACGCGGGCACGCCCGGCATCCAGCTGGACGAGGCCGAATTGCCAATCACCTCCATCGGCTCTGGCGGGTGCTTCTGCAAGGACTGCATGAAGCAGTTCACCCAGTATGTGCAGGAGCAAAAGGCCGCGGGCAAACTGGGCGCGGAATGGGACAGCGTGGATGTGTCCACCTTCAACTACAAGGACTATTTATTGGAGCACCACCCCTCCTTCCCCCACGGCGCGCCCTTTTACCGGGATTACTGGGAGTTCCAGGTGCGCGCGGTGAAGCGCTACTTCAGCGAGCTGGTGGATTACGCCAAGGACTACGCCCGGTCTGAGTATGACCGCGAGGTGCTGGTGTCTGGCAACTTCTTTAACCTCATGCCCTGCTATTTCCCCATCGTGCCCAAAGTGGACGTGATCATCACGGAGATGGAGCACACCCAGTTCCGTCAGCCGCATTTTTACCGCTACTGCGAGGGCTATGCCCAGGGCCGCGAGGTGGCCGTGGCCGAAAACCCCTACGGCGGCATGGTGCCGGATCTGGTCAATATGCTCAACAACGGCAAGGCCTATGACCTGTACCGCATCTTCCTGCTGGAGGCCAGCATGTACGGCTGCAACATGTCCGTACCCTATGGCGGGTGGATGGGCAACACCATCCGCGACGCCTTCTGGCCGCCGCTTGACCTGTCCGCGCAGGTACAGCAGTTCCTCAAAAACAATGAGCATTACTACCCCAGGTCAAGCCAGGGCGACATCTGCGTTTTGTACAGCTACAAGAGCTACTACTGGCGCGAGACCGCCCAGGGATCCGGCGGCGCCAACGCCATGCAGCAGTTTACCGACCTGAAGGACATCACCGCCACCGGCTGGACAGGCGACCACCGCCGCACCCCCTTCTGGGAGGTCATCAAGACGCTGTCGGACCACCAGGTCATCTATGACGTGGCCATGATGGCAGACGGCGACCTGCGCGAGGATGACTTCACGCTGGAAGACATCGCGCGCTACCCCATGGTGGTGCTGCCGGACTGCGACAAATTGACGGACAGCCAGGCCGCGGTGCTCCTGGACTATGCCAGTTCTGGCGGCAAGGTCGTGGCCCACGGCCGCCTGGCCGAGGGAACCGACCTGCTGAATCAGCTGCAAGCCACCGGCAACCTGATCCACACCCAGGAGGCGGACAGTTTTGAGGCGGCCATGGCCAACTTCAGCCAGGGCTTGCTGCCTGCCTATGAACCCCTGCGCAGCGTGACGGTAAGTGACAAAAACCTGGGCGTGCACCGTTTCACCAATGAAAAGGGCACCTACATCCACCTGATGAACTACGACTATGACCAGGCCCAGGACAAGGTACTGCCCACAGGTGCTGTCACGGTCTCTGTGAAGGCCAAGGGCAAGGCGAGCGTGAATACCCTGGAAGGCGCAGTGAGCGATTTCACTGTCACAGAGCAGGCCGATGGCCTGGACATCACCCTGCCCAGCGTGCCCGTTTACCTGGTCATCGCGGTCGAGAAGGAAGGCTAAGCAGATGAAGGACAACATCATTGTCAACGGCGCGCCCCTCACGCGCGAGGATTTTTACAAGACCGTCCCCGAGTTTGGCATCATGCCCTTCTGGTTTGTCAACGGCGGCATGGATTATGACGAGATGGCCTACCAGCTTAAGGAGTACAAGGACAAGGGCATCCCGGGCATTTATTTCCACTCCCGCTTCGGCACCCTGGAGCACACCGGCTATTTGACGGAGGACTGGTTTGACCGCCTGCGCTTCGCCGTGAAGACCGCGCGTGAGTTGGGCCTGCAGATCTGGGTGTATGACGAGTACAACTGGCCCTCCGGCACCGCCGGCCAGGAGGTCATGCGCCAGGACCCCAACCTGACCCAGCGCTATTTAGAGCTGGTGGAAGCGCATATCCCCGGGCAGTACTTCACTTTCATGGAGGGCACGGACAGCCGCTACAACGACCTGGAGCAGTCCGAGCCAGTCTACGCCTGCGCCTTCCTGGAAAAGGACATTGAGAACAAGAACTTTGAATACATCGACCTGATGCCCAACCTGGCCTTTGACAAGGTGGTTACCTGGCAGGCGCCGGAAGGCCCCTGGAAATTGATGTATTTCATCCAGCGCCAGGCCAGCTGGTACGCCGATGTCTTGAACGACGAGGCCACCGACAAATTCCTGGAGCTGACCCACGAGCGCTACAAGCAGGAGATAGGCGGCAAGTTGGCGGACAGCGTGGTGGGTTTTTACACCGATGAGCCGGCCATGCACTATTTTGAGGTGGCCAGGGACAACTATATCATCCCCTGGTCACGGCAGATGCTCAAAATCTTCCGCGAGCACAACGGCTACAGCCTGCTGCGGGAATTGCCCAAGCTGTTTTATGACTTTGGCGGGGACACCCAGCAGGTGCGCTATGACTTCTGGAGCTGCCTGACCAAGCAATACGAGAAGACCTTCTACAAGAAGATCCGCGACTGGTGCGATGACAACCAGGTGCTCTTCACCGGCCATTTGTTGTTTGAGGAGTGGCTGCGCCTGCACGCCCGCACCGGCGGCAACCTGTTTACCCACCTGCAGCATTTGCACATGACGGGGTCGGACCACCTTTACCCCCGCGTGGGCAACCGCGATATGCCCGATGAGCACGTTGCGCTGAAGATCTGCTCCTCAGCGGCCCATCACTTTGGCTCTACCCGCCTGTTGTGCGAAAGCATGGGCGGCGCCTACTGGGACTGCACCATGGAGCGCATGAAATGGATTGCCGACTGGGAGTACGTGCTGGGC
>DUQZ01000056.1 GCA_012837525.1 Clostridiales bacterium
GCCGGCGGCCTGGCGGTGCTGGCGCACCCGCTCTGGTCGCTCAACACCACGGAAACCATCAATTCCCTGCGCGATTTGACCGCGGTGGAGATTTACAACACCACCTCCGCCCCGCCCTGGAACGGGGACCGCGCGGACGCCACAGGCCTCTTGGACATGGCCTGCGCTAATGGCGTACTGCACAACACCCTGGCGGTGGATGATGCCCACCATTACAACGGGGATGAGTGCGTCTCCTTCATCATGCTGCAGGCGGATGAGCTGAGCGTGGAAGGGGTTATGAGCGCCTTGCAGGCAGGCGCGTTTTACGCCAGCCAGGGGCCCAAGTTTACCCAGGTCACGCTGGAAGGCGACACGGTGCGCGTGGCCTGCTCCCCTGTGTCCCGCATTCTGTTTCACTCAAACCGCCCCTACGCCTCTGACCGCTGCGCTCAGGGCGAGGGCATTACGGGCGCTGATTACACCATCCGGCGCGACTGGAACGAGCGCTTTGTCCGCGTGATCATTGAGGACGCCCAGGGCCGCCGCGCCTGGGCCAACCCGATTGAGATTCCTTTTTGAGATAAGGCTGGTCACATAAAGAATTTTACAGAGTTTTCAGAGAGCATGCTCTCTGAAAAAATCGTATTGTCCAGCTTTCCTGTTTGCTCAGCGCTACAGATGCTTAATAATCAAGGTTGACAAGGCGGCAGTCGCGGCGGTGACCGCCGAGCCCCAGACCAGATCCACCACCGTCACCAATACCGGCCAGCCCTTCAGCATCGCCAGGTTGGTCAGGTCATAGGCGGCATACATGGCCAGGCCGAAGAAGGCCCCGCGCCACAGCGCCTGCCACACCTGCCCTGTTTCCACAGCCGGGTTGATCACAAAATACAACAAGGCAAGCACATAGATGAGGTAAAAGATGCCGGCGGCCAGAAAATTCACCTTGTCCGCCATCATGCCGCCCAGCTGCGCCTTGTAAAACCGCGAAGCAATCAGGCCCAGCCACAAGCCGTCCAATACCAAAAAGACACCGGACGTCACCAAAAACCGGATAATCACAAAAACCGCCCCCTTTTTTTACTTCAAAGGGCCATCACACAAACAGCCCCTTTGGGTGTAAGTAGGTATCCAAAACGTTCTGTTACCATTTTACCCAAAGGGGCTGATTCGTACAAGTTTGACGCGGTTTATCTGTCGATTTCCTCCTGCTTGCTGGTATCCAGCTTCCAGGCGCCATCCTGTTTGACCAGGTGGTAGCGGAAGGAGTAAGTATGCGGTGCCAAGCCCTTAAAATCAAGCGGCAGGGCTGCCTCCACCATGGCCTGCACCTTCTCTTCTTCGGTGGCGTCCTCCGGCAGGGTCTTTAGCACATAGTCCAGGAAGATCTGCAGGTTGTTGATGGCCTCGCCCCGGAAGCTGTGCAGGCTCACCTCCACCGCGGCGGTATCGCCTTCAATCACTTCCCGGCCGAAGTTGACCTCTACCGTGTCAATCAAAAAGCCAAAGATAAGCCTGTTCTTGGGGTCCTGCGCGTTTTCCTTCAGGAAGTTGAGCGCGTCCTTGTCCAGCGCAATCTGCGCCGCCGCGTCGATGTCCCGCTTGCGCAAAAGCTCGATAAACTCCACCAGGGTAGCGGTGGGGCTTTTTTCTTCCGCGATGGCGGAAAGGCCAAACAGGCTCATCAATACAAGCAGCAGGGCAATGGTGCGTTTTGGTGTCATAAGGGATTCCTCCTTGTGTGGTTCAGTTTGTGTTTTTTATTAAATGGCTTTAGCCATTGCAGACTGTAGACAAACTAACTCCAGGGGAGTTTCAGAGGGCGCAGCCCTCTGACTGAAATCGCATCGAGCGGCGCGTACTCCCAGTCCGCGAAGGCATCCAGGATGACAAATACAACTTTGTCGTTCATCAACTCCTCCTTTTCAGCAGCTCTGTCAATACATCCTACCCTGGGCAGGTTTGATGAAATCTGCTGCGATTTCAACAAAAAGGAGCCAAATGTTTAAAACCAGTTTATTTGGATAAAACATTCAGACTGGCTAAATGAACTGCAATTCCCTGGAAAAAATTGTCACGCCACTGGAGGGTACCTGATGCGAAAAATAACCGCATGGATACTGGCTTTTCTGTTCCTCACCTCCCTGATGCCGGGTATCAGCCTGGCACAGGACGGCTTTGCGACCCAAACCATCATGGTGTATATCGTCGGCTCCGACCTGGAGGGCGACAACGGCCTGGCCACCGCCGACATTGTGGAGATGCTGCGCTCCGGCATGGATACCGAGCGGGTGACCGTATTGGTGATGACGGGCGGCTCCGAAAAATGGCGGGCGCCCATGATCACCGTGCGCAACCTGAGCATCTTCAAGGTGGAAGGCCGCAACCCCACCCTGCTACACCAGGAACCCACCAAAAGCATGGGCGAGGCGGATACGCTCAGTTTCTTCCTCAATTTCGCGGTGGAGCACTTCCCAGCGGATTCCTACGGCCTGGTATTGTGGAACCACGGCGCCGGGCCCATGGTGGGTTTCGGCTCGGACCACCTGTTTGGCCGGGACAACCTGGAGTTGCTGGAGTTGCAGCAGGCCATGCAAAACAGCCCGTTTTCGGGCGAGAACCGGCTGGAGTGGCTGTGCTTTGACGCCTGCTTAATGGCCTCCATGGAGGTCGCCTCCATCTTGGCGCCGCACGCCAAATATATGATCGCCTCCGAGGAAACCCTGCCCGGGCAGGGCGTTGACTACAATTTCCTGGGTGAAGCCAGCCGCGGCAGCCTGCGCGGGGATGAGGTCGGAAAGCTGATCATCGACCATACGGCCGATTATTACGATAAGCGCGCCCGTGAATTGAACTACAACCAATTCCTGGTCACCCTCTCCCTCATGGACCTGGACCGCGTGCAGCCGGTGCGCGCGCAGACGGACGAGCTGTTCCAAAGCCTGCAGCACGGTATCGAGCTGGGCGTGTATTCGGACATCGCCAGGCGCCGTGACGCCACCAAGGATTACGGGCGCGCCGGCACCAGCTTCATCTTTGACTTGATCGACCTGACCGACCTGGCGGACAACCTGTCCGTCCTCTACCCGGATCACACCGCAGCGCTCAAGGAAGCCATTGATGACATGGTGCTGTACAACCGCACCAATGTGCCCCGGTCCTCCGGCCTGTCCATTTACTTCCCCTTTGGCAACAAGGAGCACTACGAGCGCCGCTGGGGCGGGCTGTACAAGGATTTTTCCGTGGCGCCCGTATACCAGACCTTCATGGACGCCTTTGGCAACATCCTCTTAGCCGACAGCCTGGCTGCCTGGCAGGGCGCGCAGGCGCCCGTGATCCAGCAGGACGCGGACACCGGCGAATACTTCGTGCAGCTGACAGAAGAGCAGGTGCAGCACTACGACCGCAGCGAGTACTACATCCTGGCCCACCGATGGGGCGAGGAATACCAGCTGGCCTTTGTGTCCGGCGATGTCAAGCTGGACGAGAGCGGCCGCCTGTTCCCGCAGTTTGACGGCAAAATCCTGTACTTGAAGGACAACCTGAACCCGGAAGGCATCGTCCCCATCATCATGGAGATGGAGAGCATTGACGGCATCGCCCAGTACAAGATTCCCTCCCTCTTTGGCCGGCTGGAAAACGAGGGCTACAAAACCATCACCGGCGACCTGTTGGTAACGGTTAACAAAAACACGGGCGAGGCGCAGATTACCGGCGCGGTATCTGACGGCCTGTCCGGCGGCCAGACCGGCAAGCGGGACTTTGACTTAAACGAATGGACGCAGGTCTACCTGCTCACCGTGTCCAGTTACCTGACGCGCTCTGACACCGGGGAGCCCCTGACCCTGGGCGACTGGGTTTCAAAGGGCGATTCCCAGATCTTCGTGCTGGACATCGGCGAGGGGCTGGCAGCCGCCTACCAGCCGCTGGATATGGAACGCTTCAATTACTACACCATGATGTCCATCGTGGACACGCAGGGCTACAGCTATGGGTCAGAGCTGATGCCCATCTCGGGCGAGCGCTTTGCCCAGGCGCCGGTGCCGCCCATCACGCGGCCTGATGTGAAGGAATTTGCCATTGAAATCAGCCAGCCGCAATCCCTCCTTCTGTATGAGGAGGACGGGATCACCTTCACCCTGCTGGGCACCGAGTTGACCGCGGCGGATGACACCGACCGCCGGGCACCGGACACCCTGCTGCTTACCATCCTGGCGGAAAACCAGACCGGGGAGGACGTCCACGCGGCGCTGGACTGGCTGTCCGTCAACAACAAAATGGTCCCAACCAGCCTGTCACTGGAGCTGGCCGCCGGCAGCATGACAAAGGGCAGCGTCAGTATCCCCATCGCGCCCCAGCAGGACGGCAACGGCCTGGTCAACCTGGGTATCACCGCGCTGTCTGACATCAGCCTGCGCTTTGAGATCAACCGCTTCTCCGGCGCGCAGTGGAAGGGCGATACCATCGGCTACAGCGACATCATCCGCCTTGTGACCGACTACCCAGTGGGCGCGGGCTATGAGGCCACCCTCCCGCCGGAAGACAAACAGGTGGTGCTGATTGATACGCCCGACCTGTTGATCCAGCAATGGGGCGCCGCCTATTCGGACAACCTGTATTTCCATCTGCCGCTCAAGATCACCAACCGCTCTGCCCAGTATGACCTCATCACCCTAAACGAAAGCGTCATCAACGGCATCATGGCACCCATGACGCTTTCCTCCGGCAGCATCGAGCCGGGCACCGAGTTGATCACCCTGGCCAGCATCCCGCTGGAGCACAGTGAGTTTGGCATCCCGGATATCGGCCAGGCTGCCCTGTATGACATGTTCAAGTACATGACCAGTTTAAAAGACCTGGGCATTGAGCAGGTGCAGCGCGTCCAGCTTCGTTTCGCGCTGGATGTGAAGGAGCGCCGGGGCATGGTTGGACGCTTCAGCGCGCTGGAACTGCTGCCCCCCATCACCCTGCAGGCCGCGGGCACAGCGGGCTTGAACCAGCCGCTGGATACCAAAGGCCAGCTGCTTTACAACCACCAGGGCGTACAGATTGTGCTGCTGGACAGCGACCCTGAAGGCCGCAGCTTCTACATCTTCAACGGCAGCCCGGCCACCATCCACCTGCGCTCCACCATTGGGCGCGTCAAGGTAGACGGGCAGCCCTACGCCGACAACTATCCCCTGTACATCACCCTCTCCCCGGGCGCTTCCGCCTACCCCAAGCTGTTTGGGTATGTCCCCGATATCTGGCCGTCAGGCAAGGAGGTATCCTTCTACTTTGACGTCATCGACGCGGATTACAACAGGCTGCTGAGGCAGTCAGATGAAATAACGGTACCCCTACATTCAAAATAACAAGGAGAGTTCACCCCAATGAAGAAAACCCTAAGCTTTTTACTGTCCCTTGCGCTTATGCTGAGCGTTTCCGCCCTGGCCATCGCGGAGGCGCCCGAGAGCGTCACCACCAACGACCCGCCCATTACCACCATCCTTGACTTCAAAGACCTGGTCCTGGACGGCACCGTGCGCTCCAGCTTCCCCGAGACACCCGACGTCGCCCAGGAAAACGAGGATGGCTCTGTGACCCTGACCGCAAACGGCGCCACCGTAACCTTCACCCCGCCCTTTGGCTTTTATGCCTTTTCGCAGGATCTGAAAAACCAGCTCAACACCTACCTGACCTTCTGGAAAAACCCGCGGGCCATGGCAGAGCGCCTCATCGAAATGGGCGTCAACCTGCTGGTGATTGAGCCCTCCCTCACAAGCGAGGTCCATGTCATCATCTGGTCTGACAACATCAGCGAGTTCTTCGTGGACTCCTCCCAGGAAGGCATGTTTGATGCCCTGATGGAGCTTTACCTCAAGGATGTGCCCGAGAACATCAAGCGCAGCTCGGTGGAGGTCAACGGCCGCCAGTATGTGCGCAACGAGATGCCCACGGATGACGGTTATATCGTCACCTACTACATGACCATCCATGCCGGCAACAAGGTGCTCTTCCGCATCGTGTCGGAAGCCTCCCCCACCGCCGAGCAGGAAGCCCTGCTGGCCGATGTCGTGGCCAGCGCTGTGTACAACTAATCGCACGCAACAACAATCTTCCCATGCCTGGCGGCATGGGCTTCCGCTTCAGCGAGGACAGGCGCCAGCCGCTTCTCACGATGTACGGCCTGCTGTTTGATGAGCTGGGCAAACTCAAGGACGCGCTGGCCATGCGCCAGGAGCTGACCGAGCGGCAACTAAAGGCGCTGGCAGACCCAAACCGCCTGCGAATCATCCGCTCCCTGCGCGGGGGTGAGCGCTTCGCGCGCCAGCTGTCGGATGAACTGGGCCTGACCCCGGCCACCGTCTCCCACCATTTGAACATCCTGCTGGTGGCCTTTTTGGTGGGTTCGCGCCTGGAGGGCCGGAATGTGTACTACCGCCTCAACAACAAGGGCCTGGCCGGCCTGGCGGAGGACCTGCGCAAACTGGCGGGTGACGTGAAGGAGGACCGTGATGACGCGTAAGATTGATCAGCGCAATTTGGGAGGACAAGGAGCGCAGAAAAGCCTACCTCCACCCCGGCAAAAAGCGCCTGCTGCCCACCCTGTGGCGCATGTATAAGCCGGTGCGCCAAAGCCCGCGCATCCTGGCGGCCTGCGTTGGTTATGCCCTTTCAAACGGTGTGCTGCCCCTGTTGGGTGTGCTGGTCACCTATGTGCTGGTGGGCCTGCTGTCAAGCAGCGCCGCCAACCCGCAAACGATGTTTATGGCGGCAGGCATCTACGCGCTGGCCTTCTTCCTCTGCTCCGCCCTTTCCAACCAGCTCAACAATCGCAACTATACCTGGTTTACCTGGCTGCGTCTGGACTACTTAAACCGCATCAACGCCAAATTGATGACCATGGATTTGGGCCTGTTTGAGAACTCCGCCTTCATGGATGACGTGCAGACCGGCTTTTATTCCTTAAACGGCAACAACGACGGCCTGGAAGGCTACTACCACAAGATATTTGAGTCCGGCGGCACCCTGGTGTCCGTTTTGCTGCTCTCAGCCCTCCTTGCCCTGCAAAGCCCGCTCATCCTGCTGGCAAGCCTGGCCGTGATTGTCATTGGCCTGGCGGCCAAGACCCATCTGGTCAAGCTGCGCTACCGCCACCAGGAGGACTTTATGCGCCACGGGCGCCGGCTGCGCCTGCTGGGCAGCGAGGCCGCCAACTTCCAGGCCGGTAAGGACCTGCGCTTGTACAACATGGCCGGGCACTTCAAAAAAGTGTTTGAGCCGGTGTTTGATGCCAACATGCGCCTGCACCGTATGATTACCGGGCGGGAATTGACGCTCTCCTTCCTGGAGAGCATGACCCTCGCAGCGCTGGACATCGTCTGCGCCTGTGTGCTGGTCAACCGCAGGCTGGCAGGCGCCATCAGCACCGCGGAGTTTGTGATGCTGCTGTCCGCCACGGTGCTCTATGCCCAAACCATCCTGGAGTTCACCCAGCAGCTCAGCTTCATCAAGGCGGAGTCGCTCTACGTCCAGGACACCTTCAACATTCTGGAGGCACAGCTTAGCAGCCTGTCAGATACCGGAAAGGTGCCAGGCGAAGGCCCCGTTACAGTACGCTTTGAGGAGGTGTCCTTTTCCTATCCAGGCAGCGACCGCTTGGTGTTGGATAACCTGAGCTTTGAGATCAAGGCCGGGGAGCGCTGCGCCCTGGTGGGCTTAAACGGCGCGGGCAAGACCACGCTGGTCAAGCTGCTGCTGGGGCTGTATCAACCCACCAGCGGGCAGATTTACATCAACGATGTAAACATCAAAACCATCCATCAGGACAACCTGTTCTCCCTGTTTGGCGCGGTCTTCCAAGAGGTCAATGTCCTGGCTTTCACCATCGCCGAAACCGTAGCCGCCAGGGAGGACGGCATCGACGAAGCCCGGGGGATTGAAAGCCTTAAAACCACCGGCTTGTGGGAGAAGGTGAGCAGCTTTGACAAGGGCATCCACACCCCCCTGCTGAAGGTTATGCAGGAGGACGGCGTCATCCTGTCCGGCGGCGAAAACCAAAAGCTGATGATTGCCCGCGCCCTGTACCGGCAAAACACCCGCATCATGGTAATGGACGAGCCCACCGCCGCCCTGGATGCCCTGGCCGAGCAGGCCATCTACCAGCAGTTTGACGCGCTGCTTCAAGGCCGGACGTCCCTGTTCATCAGCCACCGCCTGGCCAGCACGCATTTTTGTGACCGCATCCTGCTGCTGGATGGCGGGCACATCGCCCAGCACGGCACGCATGAGGAGCTGATGGCGCAGGAGGGCCTGTACCGTCACCTGTTCACCACCCAGGGCAAGTACTACCAGGAGCAGGAGGCCATCGCATGAAACGCAAACAGAAAGAAATCCCCGTCACAGACGGCTTCCCCGCCACCACCGCGCCCAAGGCGCTGAAGATGATGCTCAGGCTCATCTTCCAGGCGGACCGCGGCTATTACCTGGTGCTTCTCTTCCGCGCCCTCTTTGGCGCCATGAGCGGCATTGTCAACCTGTTTTTGCCCAAGATTTTAATCGATGGCTTTACTCGGGGCTGGGATTTCTCCGTCTTTCTCACCAGCATCCTCATCTTCGCGGGCGTCAAGTTTGTCATTTTGCAGGCGGCCAACCTGCTCAAACGCCAGTCCGAGCTGCACGAGGAAGTGCTCTACCGAAAAGTGCCCATGGTCTTCGCCCAAAAGGTGATGCGCCTGCCCTACCCCATGCTGGAGGACCCCAAGGTGCTGGACCTGAAGGAGCGCGCGCTCTTCCCCATCACCAACTACGGCTCCCTGGGCAACCTGATGGGCTCCTCCCTCAACCTGCTCACAGGCCTTCTGACTTTGGGCGGCATGGCCGTGCTGCTCTACCAGTTCAGTCCCTGGTTTCTCTTGGCGCTCTTGATATTGTGCCTGGTTGCCACCCTGCTCTCCGGGCGGCACGCGCGCTTCATGCGCGTGCAGATGCAGGAGATCATCCCCACCAACCGCCGCTATGGCTACTGGGCAAACGCCGTCACAGAGGAAAAGAACCAGAAGGATTTCCGTCTCTTTGGCCTTGATGAGGTCATGAACCGCAAAATCAACAGCTATACAAAGGAGATCACCGACTGGCTCCATGCCTTGTATGTGCGGGACGGCAACAACCAGACCTTCCAGTCGCTCATCATCGCCCTGATGCGCCTGATGGCCTATGGCTACAGCGCGCTGCGCGTGCTGGGCAGCGCCTGGGGTGCGCAGATCGGCCTGGGGGATTATACGGTGGTGGTGATGGCCACAGAAAACTTCTTTTCCACCTTCCAGCGGGCAGTGATGGGCGTGTTTGAAACCATCTCTACCCTGCACCATTTAATGCCCTTCAGCCAGTTTATGATGCTAAAGGAGGCGGACAGGCAGCCGGGCACCCGTAGACCCGAGCCGCTTGAGAGCCTGGCCTTTGAAAACGTCTCCTTCCGCTACCCAAACGGCGACCGGCAGATTCTGGATAACCTTTCTTTTGAGATCAAAGCCGGGCAGAAGATCAGCATCGTGGGCCTCAACAACGCGGGCAAAAGCACCATGGTAAAGCTGATCTGCCGCCTGTTAGAGCCGCAGTCGGGCCGTATCCTGTGGAAC
>DUQZ01000057.1 GCA_012837525.1 Clostridiales bacterium
GATGACGACCTGCCCCAGGAGGAGCTGGAGGCCACGGAGGAACAGGTCATCGACCAGGCCACCGCTGCCAGCACCATCAAGGAGCTGGAGGCTGAAATTGCCATCCTCAAGCGCCTGGAGCACCAGGCCAACCAAGTGCGCACCAGCGGGGAGGACCGCAAATGGGACGAGCTGTCCAAGCTGCTGCAGGACAACGAGCACATGCATGCCGAGGGGGGCAGCCGGGAGAAGCTCATCATCTTTACCGAGCACCGGGACACCCTGCGCTACCTGACGGACAAAATCCGCTCCCTGCTGGGCCGGGAAGAAGCTGTGGTCACCATCCATGGCGGCCTGCTGCGGGATGAGCGGCGCAAAATTGAAGAACAGTTCAAGCAGGACAAGGATGTCCGCATCCTGGTGGCCACGGATGCCGCCGGGGAGGGCATCAACCTGCAACGCGCCCACCTGATGATCAACTACGACCTGCCCTGGAACCCCAACCGCCTGGAGCAGCGCTTTGGCCGCATCCACCGCATTGGGCAGACGGAGGTCTGCCACCTCTGGAACCTGGTGGCTGTGGAAACCCGGGAGGGCATGGTCTACCAGCGCCTGCTGGAAAAGCTGGAGCAGGAGAGGGAAACTCTCAAGGGCAAGGTCTTTGACATCCTGGGCAAGCTGCGCTTTGACAACAAATCCCTGCGCGAATTGTTGATTGAGGCCATCCGCCACAACAACAGCGCAGAAGCACGGGCCTACTTACAGCGCGTGGTGGACGACAGCCTGGACCGGGATGTCCTTAGAGGCCTGCTGGATGAGCATGCCCTCACCGGTGAAATCATGGATGCCAGCCGGGTGGATGCCATCCGCCTGGAGATGGAGCGCATGGAAGCCCATAAGCTGCAGCCCCACTTCATCGAATCCTTCTTCAAGGCGGCTTTCAAGAGCCTTGGCGGCAGGCTGTACCTGAGGGAAGCAGAGCGATATGAGATTACCGCTGTGCCCTATGAGGTGCGCAACCGGGATATGCTCATCGGCTTTGGTGAGCCCGTCGGCAAGAAGTACGAGCGGGTTTGCTTTGACAAGTCCCTCTGCCATGTGCCCGGAAAGCCCGTGGCAGACCTGCTGGTGCCAGGACACCCCCTGCTGAACGCCACCCTGGACCTGGTGCGGGAACAGCACGCCGGCCTGATGAAGCAGGGCACCATCTTTGTGGACCGGAATGACCCGGGCACACAAGCCCGCCTGCTGTGCTATATCGAGGATGCCATTCAGGACGGCAAGGTGCTGCCCACGGGGCAGAAGCGGGTGATTTCCAAGAACCTGCACTTTGTGGAAATCAGCCCGGATGGTTCTGCCCAAAGCGCCGGCTACGCCCCCTACCTGGATTACGAAGCTCCCACTGGGAAGGAACTGGCAGCAGTCCGGGCACATCTGGCCGACCAGCAATGGCTGGCTGGGGATGTGGAACGCCTGGCCATGCACCACGCCATCCTGCACATTGTGCCCCAGCACCTGGAAAAGGTGCGGGATCGCAAGCATCGTTTGGTGGACAAGACCCTGCGGGCCGTCAAAGAGCGCCTGAAAGCGGAAATCCAGTATTGGGACTTCCGCGCTGCCGAACTGGCAGAACGGGAGGCCGCCGGCAAGTATAATGCTCGGTTGAATGCCCAGATGGCGCGGCGGCGGGCGGAGGAGCTGGCGGGCCGCCTGCAAAAACGCAAGGCAGAGCTGGAGGCCGAGCGGCAAATCACCGCCCTGCCCCCGGTGGTCACAGGCGGGGCCATCGTGGTACCCCAGGGCCTGCTCCATCAGCTGCTGGGCACGGTGCCGGCTGCCTTCACGGCGGATGCGGAAGCCCGCCACCGGGTGGAGCTGGCCGCTATGGAAGCCGTGATGGCCCACGAGCGCAGCCTGGGGCACAAACCCAAAGATGTCAGTGCCCAGAACAAGGGCTACGACATCGAATCCGTCATCCCACGGCACTTACAGGGAGAGGGCCAGCCCCTGCGCCTCATCGAGGTCAAAGGCAGGGCGGCAGGCGCCACCACTGTCACCGTCACCCGCAATGAGATCATGACGGGGCTCAACAGCCCAGGTTATATCCTTGCCCTGGTGGAGGTGGATGGGGAGCAAACCCAGCTGCACTATGTGCCCCAGCCATTCACTGAGGATTTGGATTTTGCTGTAACCAGTGTGAATTATGATATTCAGAGGTTGCTGGAAGGGGCAGTGTAGTGCAAGGATTGTACTTGTCGCAAAAACTGCGACAAGTGGTGTGGCAAAAACCATTCGGAAGGATGACAAACCATGAATGACAAAGAATTCTGGGGACTGGTGGTGGATGTGGGGCGCATTCTTCTGGAACACGTACACACTGCTCAAATTGCCGACGATTTGTTGATAACATATGGTGATGTGGCTCGCGAGTTACCTTATGAGTTCAACCCCAGGAACTTAGACAGCCCGCTGTATGAACTATCTTCACTTTGTGAGAAATTGGGGCTGCCGCTTATATCTACCATTGTGGTTAACCAGGATACCCTTATGCCGGGGCTTGGTTACTACAATGCTTTTTTCGTTGGCATGAAGACTGAGCAGAAAAGGATTGAGGCTTTTACTCAACAGTTTTATAAAGTGAGCCAATGCAAGGACTGGAGTCCACTTGCCAATGCGTTGGGTTTGTAGGCATCCGAATGCTTCTTCATTTTGGGAATTTGTACATAAGCGAAAAACGAACAACAGACTTTGACTTATTAAATGATGGAGGTGCATATGAGTAAAGATAGTGCACGTGCTAATCAAGAGC
>DUQZ01000058.1 GCA_012837525.1 Clostridiales bacterium
ACCAAGCTGCGCTACACCTCGTGGAGCCAATAAAGGGACTCGAACCCTTGACCTGCGGTTTACGAAACCGCTGCTCTACCAACTGAGCTATATTGGCAGGCCGTCAACCAGCAAGCGCAATTGTAGCATGAAGATAGCAAAGCGTCAAATCCTTTTCAAGGGTTTTTGACAAAAAAGCAGGGTGCCGGCTGAATCATAAAACCTATGCTGCCGGCACCTGTTGTTTTCTGTGATACGTCTGCTTAGCGCACAATCTCCGGCAGGCTGGCCGCAGCGACAGACTGACCCACGCGGCGGGCTTTCTCATCCGGCAGGCTTAAGGTCATCTTCTTTGCCAACTCGGGGAAGTCCTTTTCCAGCACTTCACGGGCGTGCTTGATGATCAGGTCACCGCCCAGGCCGCTTGTGACCCTGCCCATGATCAGCACCTGGTTGATCTCATAAAACAGGGCATACCAGGCAATGGCGTAGCCGAAGTACACGCCGATGGATTTGAAGATGTCCATCGCCCTGGGGTTTTCCTTTTCCATTTCCTTTTGGACAATTTTCAGCTTCTCCGCCGGGGAATCGGCGCTGGACAAGTCAATGTCAGCGGCGGGCGCCAGCTTGATGACGGCGTCCTGTGAGAAATACTTCACGCCGCAGCCGTAATCACCCGACCATTCGTCCACCATGGCATCCGGGTTCATGTCCACCGGCACAAAGGCCAGTTCGTTCAGCCACCCGGTGATGCGCATCTTGTGGTCCACATAGCCGCCCGCTTCGCTGGTGCCCATGGCGATGCCCAGCACGTTGCCGGCATCCAAGCTCATGGCGCCGGCTAAGGCAGTGACGTCCCCGTCATTGGCAACAACCAGCGGCACATCGCCGATTTCTTTCGCGGCGTTGATGTAGATGTTCTTTACCTTGCTCTGGAACAGATCCTTGGGCACCTTCAAGAAGAGGGAAGCTACCATTGCCTTGTTGTCAATATATACACCCGCGCTGGACACGCCAATCGCGTCCACCCGGGGCAGATGGGAGGCGGCGGTCTTCATTGCGCTGAGGATGCCGTTGTAATGGTAATCCGGGTCCTCGGTCACCTTGGGATGCCAGACCACTTCCTCGGAGAAAAGGGTCTTGCCGTCCATCACCGCGCTAACCTTGCGGTCGCTTCCGCCCGCGTCAAAGCCGATGCGGCAGCCATCCAGGTGCTTGCCGATGGAGCTGGCGCTTTCCTTGGACGCCTCAATGCTGGCCGGGTCTTCCGCGTATTCCACCTCTAAGGGGCGCTCATACACGGTGTGCATGAAGTCCGCGTCAAAGGCGCGGCTGCCGCCCTCCTGATAGGCTGCTTTGAGGTGCTCATGCACCAATTTGGAGCCGGAGGTGATGATGCGGTAGCCGCCGCGCACCCACAGGAGGGATTTGACCAGGCGGTCAAGCAGGGTGATGGTCAACTCATCATCAACGCCCTCTGGCAGGATGTCCAGGCTGAAGGTGGAGTACAGCTCCTCCGCGCGCTGGATACGCACAACGAAATGCTGGGACGCGCCGTGCTCCTGCACAGCCTTTTGATAATCCCTAAAGACGATGGACAGCGGGTTGAAGCCAGGGTCAAGCGGTGGGGTCAGTGTTTTCATTGTGCGTCACTTCCTTTTTGATATTTTAGTTCGCCGCCGATAAAGACGGTCTGCGCGTTCATGTCTTGGTCAAACAGGACGATGTCCGCGTCCTTGCCTTGTTCAAGCGTGCCTTTATGGTCATGTATGCCAATGGTCAGCGCCGCGTTGTGGGAGGCAGCGTACACTGCCTGCGCGGTTGTAAGCCCGGCGTGCTCACGCAGGTTGAAAACAGCCTCGTTTAATTTGAGCACGCTGCCCGCGATGGTGCCATCCGCCAAACGGCACTGGATGCCCTTGACAAAGATGGGCTGCCCGCCCAGGGTGTATTCGCCGTCGCCCAGGCCGCCCGCGCGCGTGCAGTCGGTAATCAGCACAAACTGGTCCTTCTTGGTGTCGCGCAGCATACCAAACAAACCTGAATGGACATGGAAGGTATCCGCGATCAATTCAACCGACACCGGATGGGTGAGCGCCGCGCCGACCACGCCCGGGTCACGGTGGTTTAAGCCTGTCATGGCGTTAAACAAATGGGTGATGTGGGAGGCGCCCGCTTCAATGGCTTCCACAGCCTGATCAAAACTGGCATCCGTATGCCCGATGGACACGACAACGTCGGATTCCCGCGTGACTTTTTTAATCGTATCAATGCCGCCTGGCATTTCTGGCGCCATGGTGAGGATCTTGACAACATCCTTGTGCGAGAGGATTTTATCGGCGTCCGGGGGAATGATGGCCTCCTCAGACTGGGCGCCCTTGCGCTTGGGGTTGATGAAGGGGCCTTCTGCGTGCGCGCCCAGCACCTGCGCGCCCTTGAAGTCTTTTTGCTTGCTTTCGTCCATCATATAGCGCACGTTTTGAAGCGCGGCCTCGATCTCGGCCCAGGACACCGTCATGGTGGTGGGCAGAAAGGCGGTAACCCCGTTTTGGATGACGCCTTTTGCGATGGTACGGATGCCTTCCAGGCTGCCGTCGGAGGTATCCTCGCCCAAATAGCCGTGTATATGCAGGTCAATCAGGCCGGGGGAGACATAGTTTCCCTTGGCGTCGATGACCTCACAGCCTTCCGGAATCTCATCAACCGGGACAAGGCCGCGGATTTTCGTGTCAAACACCAGCGCTTTGCCGCTGACTTCCTCCTCGCCTACGAGGAAAATTCCGTTTTTGATTGCTTTCATGCCATTTTTCTCCATCGTCCGTACTTGTAGGTTAAATACACTGATAGTATACCCCATATTTGCTGATAAATAAACCATTTAGTCACAAACATTCTGAAAAACGCACCAGATTGTCCTACATTTGTGGTTTTGCTTTGTTTGTATTGAGTTCCAGACGATTGACAGGGGCTGCGCGCTTACATAGTATGGTAGGCGTACGATATAAACGCGCGGTAACCATCCTGTTGCGGCGCCTTGCGAAGCAGAGCATCAAATTTGGAGTGAATCATTCTTTATGAGCCTACATCATGACACATCAAGCCCGCGGTTTGCGCAGGCCAAGCCGCAAATCAGCCAGAGCATCCACAGGTCCAGGCCCATGTTTGTCAACCTGAAAAACCGCCTGCACCTGCCCGGCGTGGCGGAGTTGCTGGCGCCCTGCACCCATCACTTGACGCCAACCCAGTACAAGCGCATGATGTCTGCCTGGCAGTCCATGGACATCTTTCACATATTTGGCTTTGTCCAATATGGCCGCGTGATTGGGATCCTGTCTGTTGAGGAGCGCAATCCGGGCTTTGCCCGGGTGCTGACCATCGCGGTGCATCCCAACTACCAGCGCCGCGGCCTGGGGCGCAGGCTGATTGTCGAATCCTTTTGCTCCTTGGGATTAAAGGAACTCACGGCGATGAGCCTGGGGGACAACCTGGGTTTTTACACAACGCTCAGTTTCGCCATCCGCAAGCAGGAGCAAACGGCCAATGGGCAATCGGTTTACACATGTGTCTTAACCAAGAAGGCGCTGTTTGCCGCCTACAAGCACGAATATTCCGCCGGCGCGGTGCTTTATTGTGAGCAGGATGGCGAGCGCCTCTATGTGCTGGTGACGGAGTTGTCCGGCAACACGGGCTTGCCCAAAGGCCATGTGGAGGAGGGGGAGACCGAAACCCAGACCGCGCTACGGGAGATTTATGAGGAAACCGGCATCACCGCACGCATTGTGCCCGGCTTTGGCGGGGACATCGTCTATCCGCAGGGCCGCGGCATGCTGAAGCATTTTACCTACTTCCTGGCCACCTTTGACTGCGCGCAGGGCGTTACCTCAGGCGATGACGTGCAGGCGCATATTCTGCCCTATGACCAGGCCTACCGCAAGCTGTCCTTCAGCGATGTGCGGATTATTCTCAAGCAGGCAGAGGGATTTTTAAACAAACAATAAGCTGTTTCCGCATAAAAACCGTTTACGCTGGGTATATTTTTGGTATCAGCAGACAGCTGGAAGGCTGGCAATCCCAGCCATGAAAGGAGCGTATTATGCAGGGGATTCTTCAGTTGATCATTCAGGCTGTTTCCGGCGCTTTGGGCGGCAACGCCGCGGGCAAGGCCTCGTCCAAGCTTGATCTGGGCGCGATTGGTAACACCATCGCGGGCATCCTGGGTGGCCTGGGCGGTAGCCAGCTTCTTGGCCTGTTGGGTGTGGCCAATTCCGCGTCCGGCAGCACGGACATTGGCAGCATCATCGCCAGCATCCTGGGCGGCGGTGTGGGCGGCGGCGCGCTGACTGCCATCGTCGGCCTGATCAAAAACATGCTCAACAAGAAATAATCAATCCACAAGGTGCAAAAAAGCGGCAGGGTTGCCGCTTTTTTGCGCTTTTGCAGGTTTATAATCAAGGAATCAAATCACACCGGGCGGCATCTCGGGCCGGGGGCCAAAGTACTCTGTCAACTGCGCGTCCGTCAGCTTGAACCATTCCTTAACCTGGTCCCAGCAGATGGTGGGGCGTTTTTTCACCACGTTTTTCATCCGGTCAACACGTGCGTTCCAATAGCGCATGGAACCGTCCACGGTCTGCGGCTGTTCAGAGGAGATACTCTTTAAGTGGTACGCCGACCAGCGTTCATAGTGCATCATCATCTCCGGTTGCAGGATGTTGTAGCACTCATCAATCTGCGCAAGCATGACATCGCTGGTCAGCTTTTGAAAGATGGCGCCAAAGCGGCGCAGGAAGAGGTCCTGCATCTCCGCGTTTTCCAGCAGCTTGCGGATGAGGGTGTTGTCAATCGCGTTGTTTACGCCAGTGCCCTTGGGGTTAAGGATATTCCGGATGCCATTGGCATTGGAGTTGAACAGGCCATAGTCCAGGTCGTACAGGATCCAGCGCCACTGGTCGCTGTCATGAAGTTTGTAATAGCGGATGTTACCTGTATCTGTATTGGCGAAGAAGGCCTCCAGGCTCATGTAGTCAAAATAGTTTTCAATGTCAATGCGGTCCGTCAGATATTTTAAATCATCCGGATTCTTGCCAGGGGACAGCGTCTTCGCCTTGGCCAGCAGCTCTTTATATTCGGCATTGCTGCCCCAGTAGGACTTGCTGTTGCCCTCCAGGATGGTCATGTTGTCCGCGTCCTCGATGTCCATGCCCTCATGCTGGGCCACAAAATACCGGCTGACGCGCTCGCGCATGTTGTACTGGCCCCAATACTGGCCGTTCAGGTAGACGATGACGGGGTTCCAGGCCTGATGGATCACCGTGGTGTCCAATTGATCAACCAGGCGGGACTGCACGCCGTCCGCCATGCGCGTCCAGACCGCGTCGTTGCCGCTGACGCGCAGCACGAAGGATTTGTACACATCAAAGGGGCGGTCATCAAATAAGGCGGCATGGATGTATTTGCTGCCAAACCGCGCGCGTGACTGCACCTTGAAGGATTTTTGCGGCATATCAAGGGAATACTGCCCGATCAAGCCAAAGGTAACGCCCTGGCTGAAGACGGCTTCCTGCTGGTTTTGCCGGAACATTTCCGCGTAACCAGGCCGGTGCTTCTTGCCATGCACCGCGTAGGTGGGGTAGGGGTTTTTAAAGGGAATTTTCTCATATTGCAGGATGTCAATCCCCTCGCCAATGGCCAGCATGCCCTGGTCGGGATCCCACAATTCAATGGGGTCGGTGGTCAGGCAGACAACCGGCAGGGTGAAATAGGTCTTCATCACATAGGTGGAGGTGATAACGGGGGAGGGCTGCAGCCCTTCTCTAAACCCGCGGGCACGCACCACGGTTGTGTCTGTGATGGGAATGGGGCCTTCATACACGCGGCTGTTCGCGATTGTCGGGATGGAACCGTCCAGGGTATAGCGGATCTCCCCGCCCTTGGGGATGGTGATTTCAAGCGTGATGTCCTGTTGGTACAGCCCGCCCGCGGTAGAAAAGGCTGGCGTTGGCGCATAGCCAAAAAAACCAACAGAATTGGCGGCGCCGGGGGTAGGTACGTCGAAATAAAAAAAGCCTTCTTTCCCGGGGGAGCGGCCGTAGGAAATATCGGTGGGTATCTCTGGTGTGACAATCCGGTCCAGCACCCGCCCATCGCTGTCAGACAGCGTCATCACCTCGCCGCCTGCGCGCTTCACGGCAAAGCTGGCATGCAGGGCAGATGCGTCTGATCCCGGTGTTTTGCTTTTGCTTAAGTGGATCACCTTGTGCTCGCCCGGCCAGATGCTGGTGCCCTGCGGAAACTGCCATTTGCGCGGCCAGTTCAGGTTGTCGGACAAACCCCAGTGGCTGATATCCTGGACGACATCGGCATAGCTGACGATCTCCACCCAGTCAGAAAACGGGCCGCCCGCGGACGGGGCGATGGTGTCGTTGCTGCTCATCACCTCAGAGATATAAATCTTGTAGGGGTTGATGGCGCGCATGTACTCGTTCGCCTTGTGAAAGCCCACCTTGTCGTTGGAGACGCCCGGGGTGGGCACCTCAAACACTTCCCACTCCCCGGTTTCCTCGTTGCGGCCAAAGGAATGGTCAACCGGCATGTTCGGGTAGGTCACCCGGTCCAGCAACTGGCCTTGCACCGTGGATAAGGTGACTGTCTCACCTTCCCCGGCCAGGGAGAAATTGGTGTGGGGGATGTTGCCCGCGTTCTCGCGGTTTTTACCGGAGGCGAAGACCAGATAACGGCCATGGGGCGCGATGACGGCGTCCTCTGGGAAAACCCACTTGATGGGACGGTCCTCGTTGTCCGACAGCGCGAACACATCCAGCGCGATGGGCGCGTTGCTGTTGCTCTTTAGTTCAATCCAGTCGCTCAACTCGCCGTCTTCATCCCGCAGACCGCTGCGGGGTGCTGGGCAGATCTCGCTGATGACCAGGGTGCCCGATTCAATCAGGTAGGAGGACATATAGGCCGCGTGGCCTTCCTCGGTGTTGGGGAAGCCGGGGGTATACAGGTCGGTCTTCTCAAACACCCCGTTTTCCATCAGCGCGAAGGATTCATTGGCGTTCAAGGTGGGGGTGTCCTCCACCTTGTCAATCACGTAGCCGTTGGTGTCAAACAGGTAGACGCTGGCCGTGATGCTGGAAATTTTAAACTTGGCGTGCAGGGGCTTGCCCGGCTCGTTTTGGTTGGTGTTGTCGCAATAGACAATGATGCGCTCACCAGCCGCCAGCGTGATATCCGGGAAGATAAAGCGCGCGCGGTCGGGCCGGTTGGACAGCGCCCGATCCTTTAAATTGATGGGGCTGTCAGACACATTGGTCAATTCCAGCCAGTCCGAGAAATTGCCGTTCTCATCCGGGAAGGCGGAGGAATTGTCTGCCATCAACTCTGTGATGCGAAGGCCTGTGCTGCCGGATGTGGGCGCGGTGGGGTCTACATTGAGCGCTTTTTGGGTGACATCAAGCGGCGATATAATCACCAAAAGCGCGATGAGGGCAACACAAAAAATCAAAAGACCAAGGCGGTCTTCCCTGCGGTGTGCGCGCCGTACGGGTCTGCGGCCGGGACGTTGGGTCATACTGCTCCTTTATGGGGGTCAAGCGTACTCTCTGAGTACGAAAATGGTCTGTCCGGGGTTGGGGCTGCTCTCCATCCGGATGACGCGCGGGTGGTTTTTAAACTCACTGCGCACCATATCGCGGATCGCGCTGCCCTGCTTGTGTCCATGGATGATTCTCAGCCGGTAATCAGCGGCGGTGGCACGGGCCAGGGCGGACATTACCGCGGTTCTTGCTTGAAACAAGTTCTTTCCGTGCAGGTCCAGTTCCATTCAATCACCTCAGAAGAAAATCATCAACAGTATAATACAGCCCCTAAACAGAATCAAGTTAAGGGGCTGTACGCAAGGATATACATATCAAATCTTGTTTAGAATAAAAGCCAGATACCGCGCGACAATGTCCTCGTGTCCATTGGCAAACAGCATGCGGGTGCCCACCGCGTCCTCAATCTCATTAAACACCAGTTTGCCCTGGTGAAAAATGAAATCAATGCCCACCAAACCAAAGTCAAACAGGCCAATGATCTCGCGCACAACACGCTCATCCTCCGGTTGCAACACAAAGGGCGTGGCGTCCCCGCCCTGGCCGATGTTACTGCGGAAGTCGTGGTCCGCGTGGCGCATAAACACAGCGATGATCTCCTTGCCCAGCACATAGGCGCGCACATCCCGGCCAGGGGTGTCAGACAGGTTTTGCGCCAGCGCGCTGCCGGAAGGGATTTTGGCGATGGATTCCTGAAACGCCCGGTCGTTGTTGGCCAGGTACACGCCCCGGCCGCCGCAGCTGAATACGTCCTTGATGACCACCGGGTACGGTAGGGGCGAGGCGGTTTCATCCCCGCGCAGAAACACCGTGTCCATCGCCCGCGTGATGCGGCTGATCAATTGATGGGTCAGGCGCTTGTCGTTGCAGATGCGGGCGACATGGCAGTTGTTAAAAGCCGGGATGCCCATGTGTTCAAACTGCGCGCTGAGCAGAGGGTGGTTCAGGCGCATCACCGCGGCATCGGGTAACTTCAGCCCATCCTTGTGGGAAAGCGCGGGCTGGCCATCCCGGATGCCCATTTGCAAATCTTCAGCCAGCACCAGCTGGATGGCAGCGCGTTGCTGTTTTGCGGCGAAACCCCACTGGTCAATAAAAAACTGGTTCCGCGCGACATTGTGCTGTTCGTAAACAAGCCAGATGGTCTTCATAAAGCATCCTTCAATAATTTTGTGATGTGAACGGCGGGGTTGATGCCGGTGGCTTCCATCAAGCCCAGGAAGTGCGCGTTGGAGTTGACCTCGCACACCAGGGGGCCATCCTTGCCCAGCAGCAAGTCCACCCCCGCGAAATCCGTGCCGCAGGCAGCGCTGGCCGCCAGCGCCAGGCTGGCTTCCTCTTGTGTGGGTGTATGGGCAAAAGCGATGCCGCCATGCTCGATATTGGCCCTGAAATCATCCTTCTGGTTGACGCGCATAATTGCCGCGACCACCTCATCACCCACCACATACAGCCGCAGATCCCGGCCCGCGGATTCCGCGACAAACTGCTGAAACAGAATATCCGCCGGGCCAATCTCCTGCATCAACGCGGTTAATTCATCCATGTTATGTGCCAGATAAACCTGCTGCCCGAAGGAGCCCTTGCCTTCCTTCACCACCATGGGAAACCCCAACACCTGCGCCACTTCATCCAGAAAATCCAGGGTGGGATAGCCAATGTTGGGGAAGGTCATGGGGCACAGGATGGTCTTGGGCTGAGGGATGCCGGCATGTTCAAAGGCCAGGGTGCTCAGCGTCTTGTCATCACAAACCGCGATGGCCGCGGCGCTGTTAAACAGGCGCATACCCTTGTTTTCCATCCGCTGGGCCAATTTGATGTCCTTGTCCAAAAAGATCGCGGCATGAGGGGCTGCGTTTAAGCTGGCCTCCCTGATAAACTCCGCGTTGGTTTTGGTGATGAGCGAAACCCCCTGCTGCGCTGCCGCGTTTGTCAATAGCGTCTCCATGCGCGCAAAGGACTGCCCCTGTAAGAACGCGTTGACCACCAACCATGCCTGTTTCATACACAATCCCTCCAGGAATGATTCTATCACGGCTTCATGGGATTAGACAGCATCCCGCGATTGCTTGCGGAAAAGCGGGACTGTATGGTAAAATAACGCAATCAAGAAATCATACTTTCATGATGACTACAGGTAGCAAAGGGGAGAGGCGATTGGATTTTTTAATCACCGTAAATGACATCGCATGGCACGAGGTGTTGATCCGCATCATCGCGGCGCTGACTGTGGGCTGCGTCATCGGCATTGAGCGCGAGTATAAAAACCGCCCGGCCGGCATGCGCACACACAGTTTGGTCTGCCTTGGCGCGGCCATTGTGGCCGTGCTGGAAGGTTTGCTGATTTCAACCATCAGCACATTGGGCAATGATGATGTCAGCATTTCGCTGGGCCGCATCTCTGCCCAGGTTATCAGCGGCATCGGTTTTCTGGGCGCGGGCACTATCTTCATCGCGCAAAAGAAGATTTCGGGCCTTACAACGGCAGCCAGCCTCTGGAATGTGGCCTGCCTGGGCCTGATAATCGGTTTTGGCTATTACTATCTTGCGCTCATCATCGGCTTTTTCATCATGATTGTGCTGACGGTGCTGCAGCGCGTCATCAAGGTCAATCCGCTGAAGAAGGTGGAGATCCGGTTCGTCAACCGTGCGCAAACCCTGCCCTTCATCAATGAATACCTCCAGAAAAACAACATCAACGTGCTGGATGTCGACTTTCATGTGGAGCATCTGCCCGGCAGCGGCAGGGAGGAGCATATCTACATCAACCTCTACACCCTGCATTTGCCCAGCAACCTGCACTTCGCGGACATGGTGAACCAGTTGTCCGAAAACGACAGCATCCACACCGTCCGCACCAGAAACGTCTAATTCAATCCATTAAAAGGCGGCCTTGTTTTTCAGGGCCGCCTTTTGTTTGCTTACATGTACAGAGTGTTGCCGCCGATAAACTCCCGCAGAATGCTCAGCGGGGGAATCTCGTTTAGTATGTCGTCCGGCACCGGCAGCATGTAGTTGAGGATTTTGATGATCCGGCTGCACTTGATAAACTGCGGGCTGTCCTTAGGCACCTGGTTTAAGATATCATAGGACAGGGTTTTGAGGATGGGCAGTTCATAATGCAGCGCGGAGTTAAAGACGATGTCCGCGTTTTCCTGGTAGGGGAAGATCCATTTTTCTTCCCCGCGCCGCACGCTGTCCCACATCTCCAGTGTCTTTAAGGGCGGGGTGGCGCGGAAATGATAATCCCGCACGATGCGCCGCAGCAAGCGCGCGTCCGTTGTGCGGATGCGGTTGTGGCTGTCCAGGTTGATGGTGGTCAGCTGGCTGATGTAGATGCGGTAAATCAGGTGGCTGTCCACCTCCGCGTGCAGCGCGGGGTTCAAACCGTGGATGCCCTCAATAATCAGGGGGCTGTTGGTGCCAATGCGCATGTTGACATATTCGTCCTCCCGCCGCTGCTTTTCAAAGCTGAAGCGGGGCATGGCGGTCTCCTCACCCGCCAGCAAACTGTTGATGCACTGGCGCAGGTAGGGGACATCCAGCGCGTTCAAGGCCTCCAGATCGGGCTCCCCATTCGCCTCCAGAGGCAGCTCGTCCCGGTTGCGGTAAAAATCATCCATGGAGAGGATGACCGGGTCCAGCCCGCACACGCGCAGGTGGATGGACAAGCGGTTGGCAAAAGTGGTTTTGCCGGAGGACGAAGGCCCCGCGATAAAGATGGCGCGGGCGCCGCGGTTGCTGATGTCCTCGGCGATTTCGGACAGGCTCTTTGAATGAAAGGCCTCATTCACCCGGATAAAATCGCGCAGTTTGTCCAGAGCAATCAGGTCGTTCAACCGGCTTGCGGTGCCGCAGTTGAGCACCTTGCACCAATAGTTGGACTGCGCGAACACGGACATGTGCTTGGGCAGGTTTTCATAGGGCGCCACCTGTGTCATATCATGCTTGTCCGGCAGCAGCATCACGAAGCCGGGCGCGCGGTAGCGCAGGGCAAAGGGGCTGCTGAGCATACCAGTGGAGGGCAGCATGGCGCCGTAAAAATACTCCGACACATTGCCGCAGGTGTAGATATTGAAGTAATCATAGGGACGGTAGCTGAGCAAATTGGCCTTGTCCGTATCGCCCTGTTGGTAGAAATAATTGATGGCTTCCTCGCGGCTCCACCGCGCGCGGACAAAAGGCAGGTCCTTTTTGATAAAGTCGCGCATCATGCCTTCCAGCGCTTCCACATCAGCCGGGTACAGCCGGCGGCCTTCCATTTGGATATAAACGCCCTGGCCCACGGAATGCTCAAAGCGCAGCTGGTAGTCTGGAAACAGCTCCTTGGTTGCCAGCAGCAACACAAAGCGCAGGGAGCGCTCATAAATTCTGCGGCCTTCCTCATGCGCGTAGGTGATGGGGGTCAATTCCGTCGTCTCCCGCAGGATGCTGTTGAGTTCTGCGACAGATCCCTTTGAAAAACAGGCATATATGGGTAAGTCCGTTTCTGGTTGCATCACATCCAACACCTCCCGCACCGTTTGCGGGGGGCGGAAGTTCATCGTTTGTCCGTTGAGTGTAATTCGCATGGTTGGGTCTCCTTATTTGGGCAGCTGGGCTACCTTGTTGGCCCACTGCAGGTGTTTGGTTTTTACATAGGCTGGGTTTTGCTGGTCCGAAAGGGCGGCCTTACGCTTGACCTTGTTTTTGCCGTCCCGCATGGTTTCAAGCACCATGTCGATTAGGACAAGGCCGTGGTCCGGGCAATCCGCCAGCGCGCGCCAGGTGTGCTTGTCCAGGGGGACATAGCCTTCGGGCACCTTCAGGCGCTTGCCGCAGGCAGGGCAGTTGGGCTCGCGCGCGGGCCTGCTTTTGATGGCCTGCGCCAGGTTGGTGAAGCGCAGGTCGTCGGAAGTCTCATTGGCGCTGGTCTTTGCCGGCGCCAATTCCCGCACCGTTTGCGGCATCTGCAGCACTTCCTCGGGGTTGTCCATGTGCTGGATCACCTTCGCGGTGTAATAGGCGTCATCCACCGCGCTGTGGAAGGGGTGGTCGATGCTTGGCAAGATATGAAAATACTTCATGGCGCTTTGCAGGCCGGGGCGGTTCTTGGTATTCCCGGCGGTGCGCATACCAAACAGGCGCTGCAGGTCGTACACCGACGGCATGGTGCGGTCATCCTTCAAATAAAAGTCCAGGTTTTGCTGGAAGACATTGATGTCATCGCAGCCCCAGGTGATGAGGGCAAAATCCTCCCCGCACCAGGATACGAAGCGCTCAAGCGCCTCTGTAAATGGCAGGGCGCCGTGCAGGTCCTCCTGGTTGATGCCGGTGATGCGGGTAATCCGGGGGTGCAGTTTCCGGTACAGCCCCGGTTGAATATACTGGTTGAAAGAGCCAACCATCTGCATCTGCTCGTTCAGTTTGACGGCCCCAATCTGAATGATGTCAAACATGAGCTGGCTGCCATAGCGGCGGTATTGCGCGCTGCGGTGGGAGAGGGGTTGGTTCCATTCCAGGTCCATCAGAATATAATACACGTGTAACTCCAATAAAATTAATGAATGGCGTGGGCAGCGGAGGTTCCGGCCAGGGCACCGGTTGAGAAGGCGATCTGCAGGTTAAACCCGCCTGTCAGCGCGTCCACATCCAGCAATTCGCCCGCGAAATAAAGGCCACCCACCAGCTTTGACGCCATGGTGGATGGGTTGACCTCCCTGACGTCCATGCCGCCTTTTGTAACCACGGCTTCCTTGAAGGGGCGGGCTGTGTGCAGGCGCAGGGGCAGGTTTTTAAAGCCCTCAATCAGCGTGTCCCGGTCCTTTTGGGTGAACTGGTTTAAAGTGATGCTGCCATCAAGGCCCAGGATGTCGGGAAAGACCGCCGCCATGCTGGCAGGCAGGTACTCCCGCAGCAGGCTGTGAAGCGTCCTGCGGCTGTTGGTTTTGATGTCACCCAGCAAGCGCTCCTCAAGCATAGCGGGCGACAGGGCGGGCTTCAAGTCCAGGGTGACCAAAGCCGCAGTAGGGTCACTGCCCGCTAAAAACCCGCTTAAGCTGAGTACAAGCGGGCCGGACACCCCAAAGTGGGTAAACAGCAACTCGCCCTGCTCTGTGAATTTGCCCTTCCTGGGCCAGGTGGCCGACAGCTTGACATTTTTAAGGGTTAAGCCCTGAAGTTTCTTGGGCCAGGCGTCCTGCGTGTTAAAGCCGGTTAACGAAGGGGAGCAGGGCAGGATGGTGTGCCCCAGCCGCTTGGCCAATTCATGGCCTATGCCTGTGGACCCTGTAATGGGGTAGGACAGCCCGCCTGTCGCTAGAATTACCGCCTTAGCCGGGATAATAGCCCCATCCGCCAAGCGCACCCCGGTCACCGTATGGCCTTCTGTCACGATATCCACTACCTGCGCGTGCAGGCGGATCTCATTTGCAGCCAACTGGCCCGCGAAGGCCTTGGTGACATCGGACGCTTTCTGGCTTGCCGGGAAGACACGGTTGCCGCGCTCCGTCACCGTCTGGCAGCTCAGGCTATGCAGCAGGTCAATCAAACCGCTGGGGGACAGGTGGTTGAGCGCGGCATACAAAAACCGGGGGTTGCGCAGCACATGCCGTAAAAACTCTTCCTGTTCGCAGTCATTGGTCACATTGCAGCGGCCTTTGCCGGTGATATACAGCTTTTTGCCCAGTTTTTCATTGTGCTCCAGCAGCAAAACGGAAGCGCCCGCGCGCTTGGCAAACAAGGCGGCCGCCATGCCAGCCGGGCCGCCGCCGATGATGATGACCTCAGCCCTCAAGAAGTTGCTCCAGCTTGGGATAATACAGGCTGTTGTTGTTCACAAAACCGCCCACAAAGCTGACCGTCATGTGCCCGTCAAAAATGAGGGCGACGTCCGAGCCAGGCTCCGGGTCTTCCTTCATGTAGCCGTCCTGCAGCCAGAAATAGCGCTGCCCTCTGGGGTTCACCCGCTCGTCATAATCGTCCAGCCAGTAGCTTTCGCTGATGGGCGCAATCTTGACGGGTTTGACCTGGTCAGCTGGCATATTGGGCGCGTTCAGGTTGCAGAAGGTCAGCCGGGGCATGGGCCGCTTGAGGATGTAGTCCATGATAAGGAGGGCCTGCTCCGCCAGCTTCTCGCGCATTTCCTCATTGGCGCCAAAGTCAATGGAGATGGCCATGCTGGGCAGATAGAGCATGGCAGCTTCCCTGGCTGCCGCGGCGGTGCCGGAATAAAACAGGTCCGTGCCCACATTCACCCCGTCATTGATGCCTGACAGGCAAAAATCAAAGGGTTTTTCAGACAGCTTGCGGCCGATGCGCACACAGTCCACCGGCGTGCCGTTCACGGCGAAGGCTTTGAAATTGGGGTCAATGTCCATGGGGATAACCATCAGGGATTCGTTGATGGTCAAACGGTGGCCTGTTGCGCTTTGCTGGTTGGCGGGTGCCACCACCACCACGCTGTGGCCGGCGGCCGCGGCAACCCGGGCCAAGGTCAGGATCCCCGGCGCTGTGATGCCGTCATCATTGGTAATTAAAAGATGCATGTTGTCTCCTTTTAGTGTCGTGATCGTTGCAGGCGCAGCGGGCGGATGCAGCCAAAGATGGCTGTGGCGATGGTCAGCGCCAGCGCGATTGCCCCAATACCTGCCAGGGTTTCTACGCCAATTTGCAGGGACAGTTCCAGGTTGTTCTCAGACAGGGCCATCATGGAGCGGTACAGGCCAAGGCCCGGAACCGTCGGGATGATGGAGCTGATCAAAAACAGGGTGGTCGCTTTTTTTGCCCTGCGCGCGGCCAGTTCACACAGAATGCCCACCACCAGGCCGGATACAAAAAACGCCAGCAGCGTGCCCTGCATGAGGATAAAGATGACATACCCAACCAGGCCAATGACAGCAGTGTAAATCAAGGTGGATTTGGGCTGGCGCAGGATCATGCCAAAAAAGCAGGCTGCGGCCATACAGGCCAGCGCGCGGATTACATTGTCCATAGCATCCCCTTAAACAGCAGGGCGGCCGCCACCCCAGCAGAAAGCAGTACCGCGGAGATCAACGCTTCAGCGCCACGGCCCAGGCCCGAAATCAAGTCCCCACGGATGGTGTCGCGCACCGCGTTGGTCATGGACAGTCCCGGCAAAAGCGGCATGATGACGCCGGTGATCAGCGATTCCTGCTTGCCGGGAATCACCTGCAGCGCAACCACGGCCACAAAGGCCGCCAAGAAGCCCAGCAAAAAGGCGCGCAGCTGGCTGGGAAAGTTCAAGCGGGCCAGCGGGAACTGCACCGTCTGCACCAGGAAACCGATGCAGAAGCTCATGATAAACTCGGCAAACCCGCCGCCGAACATCACTGTGAAAAAGGCTGCCGCCAGCGCAAAATAGGTGCAGCCGCGCCACCAGGGCAAGGCAGGCTGGCTGCGCAGGGCAATCAGGCGGTCATAGGCATCCTTCGCGCTGAGTTTGCCCATGGATACCTGGCGGGAGATGTTATTGACGATGTCCACCGTGTCCAGGCGGATGCTGCGCTCGGGCACGCGGAACACGCGGGTCTCTCGCTCCCCGTTTGTGATGGCGCTGAGGATAAACCCCGTGGGGAAGGCCATGATCTGCGCTTCCTTCAACCCAAAGGCGTCACACATCCGAAGGGCGGTCTCCTCCGCCCGATAGGTCTCCCCGCTGCTTTCCAGGATGGTCTGCGCGGCCAGCGCCGCGCTGTCCAATTCCATCATCTTCGTCGTACTCATTCGCGCGTCCTTTCAGCCTGTATCCTATCATGAACCAGGATAACCATCAATATGAACCAGCTGGATTGGATGGAATCTGTCAATCTGCCGGTTTTGCTTGCGAAGATGCCCACTTCTTCGTATACTTTGGTGGAGGTGCATCAATGAATCAAGCCGCCGTCCAAGGTAAACAGCCCAATCGGGATCAATCCTTATTAAAGATTGTCGCCATTTTGACCATGCTGGTGGATCATGTGGGCGTCATCTTCTTTCCCGGCGTGCTCTGGCTTCGGGTCATCGGGCGCATCGCCTTCCCGCTGTTTTGCTGGGGGATAGTGCTGGGGGTGGAGCGCACCAGCAGCTGGCAGCGCTATGGGCTCAGGCTTCTGCTGCTGGCCATTGTTTCCCAGCCTGCCTACATGCTGGCGCTCAACCACAGCTGGAACCAGTTCAGCGTCATTGTGACGCTGCTGCTTGGCTTTTTGGCCATTGTGGGCATCCAGCAAAAATGGCATTACAGCCATATTTGGGCGCCTGTTGTCTGCGTGTTTGTTGCCGCCGGTTTCCAGATGGACTACGGCTGGCGCGGTGTTTTGCTCATCATCCTGATGTACCTGGTGAAGGATTCAAAGGGCGGTCTGGCCGCCTTGATGGTTGCCTTTTGCCTGTACTGGGGCGGCGGGCAGATCCTGCCGTATGGTTTCATCCAGGGTGTAACCGGCACAGGCATTCAACCCTTCAATCAGGCCATGCGGGAGATGCTGTCCCTGGTGCGGATGCAGTCCCTGGCCATCCTGTCCTTGCCGTTGATGCTAGTTAACACAAACAGCGGCATCCGCTTGCCCAAATGGTTCAGCTATCTGGCCTATCCTTTGCACCTGATGGCCTTGTGGCTTTTATCGCGCATCCTATAAACAATATTCCTGGAGGACATCGTATTGCGTAAACTGTTTGTTATTTTCCTGGTGATGGCGCTTTCGCTATCCCTTCTTTCTGTGTTCGCGCAGGAAGAACCGTTCATCCCGCTGATGGGCTTTGAGCCGGCGGATACCAACCGTATCTGGCAGGACAACCGCTTTTTTGAGCGGATGCAGGAGCGCACGGGCATTCAGTTTTCCTTTTCGCAATACAGCGACTGGGCAGCCTACCAGGAGAAACTGAATGGCTTAAGCCCGCAGGACGCGGATTTACCGGCCGTGTTGTTCAAGGCGGGCTTAAGCCCGCACCAGGCGGCTGATTTGCACCAAAAAGGTGTCCTGGTTGACCTGGCGCCCTATCTTGCGCAGCACGCGCCCAATTTCTATCAGCTCATGCAGTCCCAGCCGGAAGTCAAGCGCGCGGTGACGCTGGCGGATGGCAGCATCCCCGCATTGCCTTATATCGCCAAAAACAGCGGGCAAAACATCCTGTGGGTCAACCGGGAGTGGCTGGATACCCTCAAGATGGACATGCCCACAACGATCCAAGAGTTTGACGAGATGCTGCGCGCCTTTAAAACCAAGGACCCCAACCGCAACGGCAAGCAGGATGAGATTCCTTTCAGCTTCATCGGCCCGTATGACCTGAAGTATATGGCGCACGCCTTTGGGCTGATCGCCAATGACTTCAACCTGTTCGTTGCGGATGATACTGTTAAATTCATGCCCTTTGAGGACGGCTTTTATGACTTCCTCACCTGGGCCAATGCCCGGTTTTCAGAAGGGCTGATGGACCGCGACGCCTTCACCACCGTGGACAACCTGCGCCGGGTAACCGACGCCAAGGGCGTCAACCGCTACGGCGCCTTCTTCGCGCCGCTGCCCACTGCTATAGTGCCCATTGAGTGGACCGGGCAGTATGAGGCCATGCCGCCGCTTGCTTATCAGGACAAGCCTGTCTACCGCGCGGTGGCAGGCCGGGTCTATTACGGCACCTTCGCCCTCACGTCCGCCTGCAAAAACATCGAGGAGATGCTGGCCTGGGTGGACAGGCTGTACTCCGATGAAGGCGCTATTATGGCCAGCGTAGGCCTGGAAGGCGAAGACTATGTGGTGGACGGCGACGGCAGCTGGCGCTTGCTGCGGGAAGCGGGCGACCGCCTGTATTTTGCCCAGGCCATCATCGCGACGGATCAATCCGCGCCCGGCGTCTCCAGCGAGGATTTCCAGAAAAACTATACGGATACAGCCGTCCGCAAATTAACGGAGCAGACGGAGGGCTTGGCCGAAGCCGCCACCCTGCCTTTCCCGGACATCCCCTTTACCAAGGAGCAGGTAGCGCGCATCGCGCCCTTGCAATACCAAATCGGAAAGTTTGTGGATGAGTCCATCGCCCGCTTTGTGCTGGGGGAATGGGCATTGACAACGGAACAATTCCAGGCATTTAAAGACGAGTTAAATACCTTGGGTGTGCAGGAGCTGGTCAGCAGCTTTCAGGAAATTTATCAGAATGGAATGCGTCATGATGGTGTATGAAAAAGCGTTGCGCGATTTGATTGCGCTCAAGGATGAAGACAACCCCCAAAACACAGAGCAGATCAACCGCTATAAAAGCCTGCTGCTGCAGCACCAGCAGATCTACAACACGAAGGAAGCGGTGGGCATTGCCAGCGCGCCAGGACGGGTGGAGATCATCGGCAACCATACCGATCACAACCACGGCCTGGTGCTGGCGGCTGCCGTCAACATGGATACGGTGGCGGCCTTTTCCAGGCGGGATGATATGCTGGTGAACCTGGCCAGCGAAGGCTATGAGCCCATCAGCGTGGATTTAACCAAGCTGACGCCTGTTGTGGAAGAGGCAGGCACATCCAAAGCCCTCATCCGCGGCGTTGCGGCAGGGCTGGTTGCGCGGGGCTACAAAATTGGCGGCTTTGACGCCGCGATGAGCTCCCAGGTGCTCTCCGGCTCCGGGCTGTCCTCCTCCGCCGCGTTTGAGGTGCTTGTCTGCTACCTGTTTGACCTGTTGTACAACGGCGGCAGCATTGACGCGGTCACGCGCGCCCAGATCAGCCAGTATGCCGAGAACGCCTATTTCATGAAGCCCAGCGGCCTGATGGACCAGATGGCATCCTCCTTTGGCGGCATGGTGCAGATTGACTTTGAACAGGAGCAGCCCAAGGTGGACATCCTGCAGTTTTCCTTTGCGAAGGCGGGCTATCAGATGGTGATTGTCAACACCAGAAGCAGCCATGATGACCTGACACCCGCCTACAGCGCCATTCCGTATGAGATGAAAGCCGCAGCCAAAGCGGCGGGCGGTGAACTGTTGAGGGACATTCCCTTTGAGCGCTTTTTAACCGTGCTGCCTATGGTTCAAAAGGAGGCGGGGGACAGGGCGGTCCTGCGCGCTTTGCATTTTTATCAGGAAAACGCCCTGGTCAAGGACGCGGCACAGGCGTTGAAAAACAACCGGATAGCTGCCTTCTTTAACGCCATCAATGCCTCCGGGCTTTCCTCCTGGACACAGCTGCAAAACATCAGCGTGCATGAAGACGAGCAGCCCATCGCGCTGGGCCTTGCGGTGGCCAAACAGGTGTTGGGCGCCCGGGGCGCCTGCCGTGTGCATGGCGGCGGCTTTGCGGGCACCACCTTAAACTTTGTGCCCAATGACTTGCTGGATATGTTCACGAAAACCATGGAAAGCCTGTTTGGCGAAGGCTGCTGCCATTTGCTGGATGTGCGTGAAAAAGGGCCTGATTTGATCCTTTGATTTGACCGCGGCATGTCTGCGTGGTAAAATACCTGCAAGTTCAAACCAAGCGTCTTCGGGGCGGGGTGCAATTCCCCACCGGCGGTGAAAGCCCGCGAGCCATTGTGGCTGACATGGTGAAATTCCATGGCCGACAGTACAGTCTGGATGAGAGAAGGCGGGCAGTATGCCCAAGAGTTCGTCCCAATCCTTTGCTTGGGGCGAATCATTTTTAAGGAGGAACTGATCATGCAAAGGACCAACCGTACTGTCGACCTTACCTTCGCGGCGCTGATGACCGCGCTGGCCATTGTGCTGAGCTATTTTCCGGAGATTCCGCTGGCCTTTTTCGCCCCCTGGCTGAAGCTTGATTTCTCTTTCACGCCACTGCTGCTGCTGGGGTTCTCTGTCGGCCCCGGCATGATGGTGATTGCCCTTTTGGTCACCAACCTGGTGCATATCCTGGGCGGCACCACGGGCGGCCCGGGCGAATTGGCCAATATGATTATGGGCCTTGCCTTCCTGCTGCCGCCCACCTTGATGTACCACAAAAACAAGTCACGCAAAAACGCGCTGATTGGCATGCTCATCGGCACCGTCATGATGGTCATTGCGGGCGTCATCGCCAACCGCTACATCCTGCTGCCGGTCTTCTTCAGGGGCAACCTGGAGGAGGAGATGGCCAAGCGGGGGATGTCCATGAACGGCTACCTGCTTGGCGCTGTTGTGCCCTTTAACCTGATCAAGGGCGCCATCAACAGCCTGATGGTGTTTGGGCTGTACAAGCGCCTATCCATGTTGATGAAGGAAGCAAAGGATGACGACACACCTGCTGTCAAATAGCCCGCAGGCGACAAAGCGCCTGGGTCATCAGCTTGCAGCGCAATTGTCAGGCGGGGATGTTGTGCTTTTGTGCGGCACCCTGGGCGCCGGCAAGAGCGAGCTGGCGCGCGGCATCGCGGAAGGCCTGGGCGTCGAGGGGCCTGTCACCAGCCCCACCTTCACGCTGCTGAACATCTACCACACAAAAAAAGCCCCGCTGCACCATTTTGACTGGTACCGCATTGAGGACCCGGAGGAGTTGGTGTTGGCCGGACTGGATGAGGAAATCGGCGGCAACAGCATCACGCTGATTGAATGGCATGAGCGCGCCCCCGAACTCATCCCGCAAAATCACCTGGTAATTACCCTCACCCCAACGGACGAACAAGGCCGTGAAATCACCCTCAATCCTGTTGGTGATTTCCGACTAATACATCTTCACGCTGATGACGGACTGGAGATAATTGAATGAACATCCTGGCACTGGATACCTCAGGCCCGGTTTGCGCGGTGGCCATCATGGCTGACGGCGCGATCCGCTATGAAGCGCGCGCCTTAAACCAACTGACCCATTCGCGCAACCTGATGCCCATGGTGGAAGAAGCGCTCGCCAAATCCGGCGTGAAACTTGAACAATTGGATCATATCGCGGCTGTGGTGGGCCCAGGCTCCTTCACGGGGGTGCGCATTGGCGTCGCAGCGGCCCAGGGCATCGCGCGGGGGCTTGGCATCACCTGTATTCCCATCAACGCGCTGGAGATGATGGCGCGCGCCATCCCTTTGCAAAACACCGTCATCTGTCCCATCCGGGATGCCAGGGCGGGCCAGGTCTACGGCGCGGCTTTTATCAACAACAAGCGGGTGATGGATGACAGTGCCCTAAAACTGGATGAATATCTGGACCACATCAGCACTCTGGGCACATCCTTTTATTTCCTGGGTGATGGCGCTGTGGCCTATGGCGCGCGCGTGATGGAACAAATGGGGGACAGGGCCCAGGTCGCGCCGGCACATATACTGCAGCCCGGCGCTGCCGCTGCGGCGGTGATCGCGTCAGAACGCGTTCATGACGCCCTTCAGCCGGATCAATTGATGCCCTTGTACCTGCGCGCGCCCCAGGCGGAGCGGATGCTGAAACAGAAGGAACAGCATGGTTGAATACCGCAGAATGACGATCGCGGACGCGCCAGCCGCGGCGGCGCTTGAGGCGGCCAATTTTCCAATGCCCTGGCCGCTGTCCGCCTTTGAGTTTGAAATGCTTCAAAACCCGGTCGCCCGCTATATCGCGGCGGTGCGGGACGGCAAAATGATCGGTTTTGCAGGCGCGCATATGATTTTTGAGGAAGGGCACATCACCAACGTGGTGGTGCAAAAGGATTTTAGAGGTCAGGGAATTGGCCGCGCGCTGATGGAAGCCCTCTTGCAGTACGCGGCCAATCTGGGCGTGCAGTACATGACGCTGGAGGTGCGCCCCAGCAACAAGACGGCGATTGCGCTGTATGAATCACTCGGTTTTATCAAGGTGGCCGTTCGCGCGAAGTATTATGAGGACAACCAGGAGGACGCCTTCATCATGGTGTGCGACCGGATGCCAGCGGTGCAGGATGATTTTGTAGAGGAAGATACGCTGCACGAATAGACCGCTACCTGTTTTCGAACACCAGAAACTCGCACTCCAGCCGCCCGTTGTACAACCGGCGGCGTTTATCTGCCCGCTGCCGGGCGTGGCGCTCAAAGCTGTGGTCCGCCGTGATGGCGCACAAACGGGCCTGATCATGTGATTTCAGCAGCTTGCCCAGGTCCTGCGCGATCAGCGCGGCCTTTTTTTGATCGCCAATGCGCTCACCATAGGGCGGGTTGGTCACAAAGCACACCCGCGGCTCATTCAGGCGTACATCCCGCAAATCCATCTGCTGGACTGTGATTTTATCGGCCAAGCCTGCCTGGCGCAGGTGTTTTTTGCACAGGGAGAGGGCCTCTGGATCAACATCGCTGCCAGCGATGTGAAGAGGCGCGTCCTTGATATACAAGGCTTTGGCTTCCTCGCGCAGTGCCTGGCAGGCTGCCCTGTCGCTATTGTGCCATTGTTCCATGATAAAAGCACGGTGCAAGCCCGGCGCGCGGTTTTGCGCCAGGAAGGCAGCCTCAATCAACAGGGTGCCGGTGCCGCAGCAGGGGTCGTAGATCATTTGTTCGGGCGTCCATTCGGACAGCCGCACCATCGCCGCGGCCAGGGTTTCCCGAAGCGGCGCTTCGCCCACCCAGGTGCGGTAGCCACGTTTGTTGAGCGCGTCGCCGGAGGTATCCAGCGTCACCCGCGCCATGTCCCGGTGGATTGTAATGGTGATGGGGTAGGTATTGCCGGTTTCTGGGAACCAGCCCACCTTATATTTGCGTTTCAAGCGCTCAACAATCGCCTTTTTGGTGATGCTCTGGCAATCCCGCACGCTCATCAGTTGGCTGCGCACACAGTTGCCGCTCACCGGGAAATTGGCATCCTTGGGCAAATGCTGCTCAAAGGGCAGGGACAGCACAAACTCAAACAACTCCTCAAAGCTGGTCACCTTGCGCTCACCCAAAATCAGAAGCACCCGGTCCGCGCAGGCCAGGTGCAAATTGGCCAAAAACGCGCCCGTTAAATCTGCCTGAAAGCGGGCGCCGCCTTGTTCGGCCTTGGCCTCAAAGCCCAGGTCCAATAACTCCTGTTTGACAATGCCTTCCAGCCCAAACGCGGCTGCTGCCATAAACTCCATCTTCTCACCTCTTGCCTTTCATTATACATCGGAACTATAATAAGTCATCTGGAACTGCAAAAACCGTGTATCATCTAATCAGGAGGGATACCATGAAACGAGTAATTTTAGTTGTATTGGACTCTGTTGGCGTGGGTGAATTGCCTGATGCCGCCAAATACGGCGATGTGGGTTCCAACACCCTGGGACATACTGTAAAGGCAACCGGGCTGCGCCTGCCCAACATGGAAAAGATGGGCCTGGGCTTTATTGAGCAAAGCTTCCTGCCCAAGCACGACCAGGCGACGGGGTTGACTGCCCGCATGAAAGAGGCTTCCCCCGGCAAGGACACCACCACCGGTCACTGGGAGATGGCGGGCGTCAAGCTAAGCCAGCCCTTCCCGACCTACCCCAATGGCTTCCCCAAAGAGGTGATTGAGAAATTTGAGGCGGCCATCGGCACCAAAACCCTGGGCAACTACCCCGCCAGCGGTACCGCGATTATTGAGGAACTGGGTGAGGAACACCTGCGCACCGGCTACCCCATCGTATACACCTCGGCGGATCCGGTGTTCCAGATCGCGGCCAATGAGGCCATCATCTCTAACGAGCGCCTGTACGAAATGTGTGAGATTGCCCGCGCGCAGCTGGTGGGTGAGCACGCGGTGGGCCGGGTCATTGCGCGACCCTTCGTGGGTAATAAGAAGGGCAGCTTCAGGCGCACAGCGGCGCGGCGGGACTTCTCGCTGGAGCCCCAGGGCGAAACCATCCTGGACGCGCTGAAGGAAGCGGGGCATGAGGTGATCGGCGTTGGCAAGATTGAGGACATCTTCGCCCACCGCGGGTTGACCATCAGCGACCACGCCGCGGGCAACAAGGCATGCACCGAAGCCATGCTAAAGCACATGGACAAGGCCTATTCCGGCCTCTTGTTTGTCAACCTGGTTGATTTTGACATGGTGTACGGCCACCGGCGCGATGTGAAAAACTACGCCGCGGCGCTGAAGGATTTTGATGACGCGCTGCCGGATTTGATGGGCAAGATGACGGACGACGACATCCTGATCATCACGGCGGATCACGGCTGTGACCCCACTTTCAGGGGAACGGACCACACCCGGGAATACGCCCCGCTTTTAGCCTGGCAAAAGGAAAGCCGGCGGCACATCCACCTGGATGAGCGGGACACCTTTGCCGACATCGCGGCCACCATCGCGGAATTTTTCGGCCTGCCCCAGCGGTTTGACGCGCAGTCCTTCTTGGATGATTTGCTGGAGTTGAAACAATGAGTTACAAGAAAATCAAAAACGCCGCCGACCTGGTGATGAACAACTGTGGCCCGGCAGAAATCGCGGTCATTTTAGGCTCTGGCCTGGGCGGGTTTGAGCAGGCGCTGGAGGATCCGATTGAGATCGCCTATGAGGACATCCCCGGTTTTCCGGTGTCCACCGTGCCCGGCCACGCAGGCCGCTTCATTGTGGGCACCATCGCGGGCAAGCGCGTACTGGTGATGTCAGGCCGTTTCCACAGCTATGAAGGCTACAGCATGAAACAGGTTACCCTGCCGGTGCGGGTGATGAGCCTGCTGGGCATCCATACCTTGATTGTGACCAACGCGGCAGGGGCGGTGAACGAAAGCTACAAGCCGGGCGATTTGGTCATCCTGGATGATTTTATCAACATGTCCGGCAAAAACCCGCTGCGCGGCAAGAACATGGAGCGCTTTGGCCCACGGTTTCCCGATATGACAGTACCCTACTCCAAAAGCCTGCGCCAGATCGCGGCGGAGGAGGCAGGCAAACTGGGCATTGACATCCAGCGCGGTGTGTATTGCTTCATGAACGGCCCCTGTTTTGAAACGCCGGCCGAAATCAAAATGGCCCGCATCATCGGCGCGGACCTTGTGGGCATGTCCACCGTGCCGGAGACCATCGTGGCAAGGCATTCCGGCATGAAGGTGCTGGGCATCAGCAGCGTCACCAACATGGCTGCCGGTGTGCTGGATACGCCGATAGATCACGAATCCGTGCTTGCGATCGGCGAATCCATCAAAGGGAAGTTTGCTCAACTGGTCACAGCCATCATCGCGGCCATGTCCACTAACGGGATTGACATCATCTAATCGATAATTAGACAAACAGGCGCTCGTTTTTACAGCGAGCGCCTGTATTTTTTGTCTTTGATGTTCAACAGATTGACCCGAAATGATTAACTTATAAATCAGGATTTGAATTAAGCAGATTTCCAAAAATGTGGAAGTATGAGTGTATCGCGCCAATATTGACATTATTTATGGATTGAACTATACTGTTGAAAACTCACATAAGGAAGGAGAAAATATGAGGAAACTATTTGCTGTTTTACTGGCTTTGACGATGGTGTTATCCTTGGCCACAACCGCGTTTGCTGGTGAAACCTTAAGCGTGGAAGAGGTAATCAAGCAAGCGGAACAGATGACCAATGAGGAACTGTTCAAGAAGGCGATTGAGGAGTCCAAGGGCAAGGTGCTTTACGGCATCGGGAACTCCAGCCGCGGCAAAACCGCAGGCGCCAGCTTCATCGCCATGCTGCAGGAGATGGACCCGTCTTATGACGGCATCATCGAATGGTCTCAACCAAAAAGCAACTCCATCTTCACCACACTCAACGCGGATATCAAGAGTGCCAAGCATATCTACGCCATGACGCTGATTCAAGATGGCAACCAGATTCAAAGCAAGATGCTTGATACCGGCAATTTGCTGAACTTCATTCCCAAGGAGTGGCGTGAGGCAGAGGGAGTGGATGTGGAAGCCAACGGGCATCCGCTTGCGCTGCAGACCCTGAACAAGATCTTCATGTTCAACAACGTGGGTGGTGACACCTTCATGAACTCCTGGGACTTTGTGAAGGAAGGCCAGTCACCCTTGTTCATGGGCGTTAACTCCGAACTGGTGGGCAAGAACTTCCTGTACATGCTCACCCATGAGAAATATGCCAACTATGTTAAAGATGCCTTTGACGCCCTGAGCGAAGAGGACAAGGCATACTTCCAACCCTTTGTGGATGAAGTGGCGGAGGATGCCGTCTACCTGGGCCTGGAGGCAGAAAACGCCAAGTATGCACTGGCCTGGATTAAACTGTGGTGTCAGCAGTACAACGAAGAGACGGACGACGGACCCATCAGCAACATCCTGGTGACCCGTTCTGCCAAGGGGCAGACCGGCTTGCTGGTGTATTCCAAGCTGCGCTCTATTGAAGAGTCCCCTGAGTCCTCTGTGAATAACATCACCGTGGCTGCTTATCAGGACGGTTATCAGGGCTTTGGCGGCTATGCTTACAAACACTACCTGCAGGTCGTGAAAACCTCCCCATTACCCTGGACCGCCTGTGCCTTCATTGCCTACATGACCACCACTCAGGAAGGCTTCTCTGCCTGGGGCAAAGACATCGGTGGCTATTCTGCCAACCCGGCTTGCAACCAAGATCACTCCATGGACGGCTATGTGGATGGCGAAAACAAGTTTGATGCCAAGAACGACCGCGGCTACGACTGGTGGCTGTCTGCGGACGGCGGCCGTCTGGTGGTGGAAGACCCGGCTTACTGCTCTCAGGTTTCCTTTGACCTGGGCGACTGGATTGACATGATCATCGGCAGCCGCTGACCTGATCTTTGGAGGCGCACTGGTATCGGTGCGCCTCTTCTTCTTTTTATCGACCAAGGAAAGGGTGAATCAGGTGGAACGAACGGCCAGGCACAGCCCCCTGCGTGTTGCGCTTAACCGCTTTATATCTGTGTTCCGAAAGCCCCACAACGCCATTTTGCTTGTCTTGGGCATTATTTTAACGGTGTCAACCATCGCGCCCATGATTTTCATTGCCAGAGATACCTTCAGCGTGCACCCAGGCTCCGTTGATGCGCACTATACGGGATTGACTGAAGGATATACTCTCTACAACTGGAAGGATTTGTTCACAGGACGGCTGGCCCGCATCAACCTGTGGACGCCGCTGTTAAACTCCATGATCCTGGCGACAGGGTCCTGCATCGGCGCCATTCTCTTTGGCGGCGGCTTTGCCTATCTGGTTACCCGGACGGACTTAAAATACAAGAAATATTTAAGCGCGGTATTTATCTTTCCCTACATCATGCCCCAGTGGACGCTGGCGGTAGTGTGGCAGCATATGTTTTCAAGCAGGCTGGTCACGGGTACCTCAGATGGGCTGTTAGCCGCCCTTTTTAACGTGCATATGCCGCTTTGGTGGTGCAAGGGAATGTTTCCCTCCATCTTGGTGCTTGCCATGCACTATGCGCCTTTTGCCTATATCCTAATTGGTGGCATTTTCCGCAATATGGATGCGAACCTGGAAGAGGCTGCGCTGATTTTAAACACCCCTAAGTGGAAAACTTTTTTCAGGGTCACATTACCCATGGTACGCCCGGCTATACTGTCCACCATCCTGTTGGTGTTTTCAAGTTCGGTAGGATCCTACCCGGTGCCTCATTACATGAATTTGGTCACCTTGAGCACCCAATATATCACCATGGGGGAACGACGAATAGGCCAAGCCAGCATCCTGGGTGTCATCATGATCCTCATTGGTGTTGTGATTATGCTGATCAACCAGCGCACCACTGGCGGACGCAAGCAGTACACCACGGTCACTGGCAAATCCGGCCAAAGCAGCCAGGTGAAACTGGGTCGGGTAGGCCGGCGCGTGATCGCTTGGGTATGCATCATCCTCACTTTTATCACGGGTATTTTGCCCATTGTCATATTTGCCATCGAAACATTCCTGCCAAACCCTGGCGACTACAGCTTCCTTACTACTGGCAACTTTAATCTGCTGACTTTGAAATGGTGGACGACGGCAGAAAACATCACGGAAAGCGGGCTGTATGGTCAGTTGGGCATCCTGTATAACCGGGAGATTTGGAATGCCTTTAAGGGTTCTGTAATTGTAGCCACCTTCTGCGCGCTGTTTGCAGGCACCATTGGCACCCTGGTAGGATACGGCGTCAGCAAAAACCGGCGAAGCAAATGGGCGGCCTTTGTGAACAATATGGCGTTCCTGCCCTATCTGATGCCGTCTTTGGCAGTGGGCGTCGCCTTCTTCATCTTTGGCTCATCGATGGGAATCTACAACACCTATTTATTGCTTATTCTGGCAGGCACGGTGAAGTACATTCCCTTTGCCAGCCGCAGCTCTCTCAATTCCATGATGCAGCTCTCCAGCGAAATTGAGGAGGCTGCCCTCATCCAAAACATCCCCTGGCACAAGCGGTTTTTAAAGATCATTGTGCCCATTCAGAAGTCGTCCATCATCAGCGGCTATCTTCTGCCCTTTATGACCAGCATCCGGGAATTGACCTTGTTTATGCTCCTGTGTTCGCAGACCAAGATCATTACCACCATGTTGGACTATTTTGATGAGATGGGGTTGTACGCGTTTTCAAGCGGCATCAACCTGATGCTCATTGTGTTTATTCTTTTGTTAAATGCTGCAATCAACAAATTTACAGGCGCAAGCCTGGACAAAGGCATTGGAGGAGGCTAATAATGGCAGAGATTGTTCTGACAAATGTAACCAAGCGTTGGGGTGGATTTTATGGCGTGGATAACCTGAACCTGGTCATCAGGGACAACGCCTTTGTCACGCTGCTTGGCCCCTCCGGCTGCGGCAAAACGACCACCCTACGGATGATTGCGGGGTTGGAAACCCCAACGGAAGGCCGCATCACCATTGACGGCGTGCCCGTATTTGACAGCGAATTGGGTATTAATGTACCTGCCAACCACCGTAAGGTAGGCTTTTTGTTCCAAAACTATGCCCTTTGGCCAAATATGACAGTCTACCAGAACATTTCCTTCGGACTTTCCAACATCAAAGAGGAAATGCCCACCGTCAACCAAGAGGCGCATACGCTCTTTGACCAACTGGCAGCTTTGAAAAATCCAGAACTGCTTGTAGAAGTCATCAAGGAGAACCTGGATGACAAAAACCGTAAGCATACCCTGCAGCGCCTATCTGACCGATTTGACCTAAGTCATGACGCGGCAAAAACTTTGCTGGATGCCGGGATTCATCAGGCAGCAAATCCCAGTGAAGCCGTGGACAGGCTGCGCACCAGCCTGCAAAGCAAACTCGATGGCATCAGGAAAAACCATGAAGCGCGGGGCGAAGTGCTCAACGAACGATTTGAAATTGTGAAGGGAGCCCAGGTGCAGCAGACGGTGCGGAAGTTGAACAAGGAAGAGATTGACCGCATTGTCCGCAGGGTTTCCCGCATTGTAAAGATTGGCATGTTCATGGATCGCTATCCAAACGAACTCTCCGGCGGCCAGCAGCAGCGTGTAGCCATTGCGCGCACCCTGGCGCCAGGGCCTAAAGTGTTGTTTATGGATGAACCTTTATCCAACCTCGATGCCAAATTGCGCCTGGAGATGCGCTCTGAACTGCAGCGCCTGCATTTGGAAACCGGCAGCACCTTTATCTATGTAACCCACGACCAGATGGAGGCGATGACGTTGGCTTCTGAGGTGTGTTTACTGGATAATGGTTTGCTCCAACAATCCGACAAGCCTTTAACGCTTTATAACCGTCCCCGCAACCTGTTTGCCGCTGACTTTGTCGGGAACCCTGCCATCAACTTCATCAAGGCAAAGGGAAAAACAAATCCGGATGGCAACCTGGATCTGATCGCTTTTGATGATATAGACGCAGTGTTTACCCCGGAGAAGCTCCTTGACCTACCCGCTTTTTTTGAAAGAACCACCAGGGAGGAAGCGGAGGCTCAGGAAGCGGAGAGGCAAAAGACCGTTGAAAAAGTGAACAAGCAAGATGGTTTCCGTTACCGCATTGTAAAGGTAGACGAGGACGAGACGGGTGTGGCAGATGGCACTGCTGGTGAGGATGAATTCCTGATTGGCATTCGGCCAGAGTTCATTATTCTTGATGAATCAGGCCCGATGAAGGGAGAGGTATTCAGCGCCATGCCCACTGGCATGGAGACCACCGTACGCATCCGCATGGGAGATTACCTCCTCACCAGCGTCATCTTTGGCGGGGTTCTGTTTACCCTGGGTCAAACGGTTAGTTTCAGTTTCAACCCTGGGACTGCTATGCTCTTTAGTAAAAAGAACGGCCAACTGATTACTTTGGGCACGCTTGCGATAAAATAATCCTTTTTGAGTATGCCCTGGTTGCTTCAGCAGCCTTTTGCTGAGCAATAAAAAATGCGCCCATTTCGATGCGGGCGCATTTTTATCATGTCAGGATTCAGGTACGGATTTCCGCCTGGAAGGCCTGGTTCAGGTTCTTCTTCACCTTCTCAATCACCCGGTTGATTTCCTCTTCCTCCAGGGTTTTTTCCGGATGCCGCAGCGTGAGGGAGAAGGCAGCGGATTTTTTGCCCTCGCCAACCTGTGTGCCCTCAAACACGTCAAACAGCTGCACATCTTCCAACAGTTTACCGCCAGCGCGCAGAATCTCCTGCAAAACAGGCAGCAAGTCCTGTTCCTTTTTCACAACCAGCGCCAGATCGCGCAGCACAGCAGGGGTGCGGGGGAGCGGCGTCACCGCGTCAAAGGGCTTGCGCAGTTTCGCGTAGGCTTCCAGGTCAAATTCCGCAATCACGCAACCTGGTTTGATGTCCGCCTGCTCCGCGATTTTGGGATGCACTTCACCCACCGTCGCGATGGCTTCGCCTTCAACCAAAATGCGCGCGCAGCGGCCGGGGTGATGGTAGAGCTCGCCGCCAGGCTGAATATCCCAGGTGATGTGCGCCTTCTTCAGAAGCGCTAGCAGGGTGTCACGTACAAAGTAGAAGTTCACCTGCTCGCCGTAGGCGCCCAGGCACAGGGCGCTTCGCTCAGAAAACAGACCATCGTCGGTTTTAGGTTCGTGGAAGTAAACGGTGCCCAACTCATACAAGAGCGCCGTTTCGTTACGCTGGTTAAGGTTTTTGGCAAGCGTGCGCAGCATGTCTGGGACCAGGCTGGTGCGCATGACAGCGGTGTCCTCACCCAGGGGGTTGGTAATTCTGATGGGGGTGTTGCGCTCATCTTCCGCAGGTAAGCCCATGGCGTCCAGCTGCTTTTGCGCAATGAAGGACAGGTTGATGATCTCATCAAACCCCTGGCTGTTTAATACCTGGTGCACATCCCGCTTCATCAGACGGGCAGCGCTGTCCTTGCCCTGGGTGGTTTCGCCGCGCATCAGGGTCTCGGGGATGCGGTCATAGCCGGCCAGGCGCAGCACTTCCTCACAGACATCGGCTTCCTGCTCAATATCGCTGCGGTGCAAAGGCGGGGTGACCAGCAGGGTATCCCCATCCAACTCCGCCTTGAAATCAAGCCGGGTTAGCAGGCTTACCATCTCCTGGCCATCAATGTCCGCGCCGCTTCTGTGTTTGATGCGGGAGACAGAGGTGGTCAGGGTTTTTTGCGTTACAGGGTTTGGATAATGGTCAATGATGCCCGGCACCACATCGCCAGCGTCCAACAGTTCAATCAATGCACAGGCGCGCGCCATGGCCTGCTTGACGGTGGCGGGGTTCACGCCGCGCTCAAAGCGCCCGCTGGATTCGGTGCGGATGCCCAGCCTGCGGGAGACAACACGGGTCAGGGTGCGGTCAAAGGCGGCGCACTCAAACAGCAGCTCACGGGTGTTTTCTGTAATTTCACTTTCCAACCCGCCCATGATGCCGGCCAGGCCGGTGGGGCCTTGTTCATCACAAATCAGCAACTCACCGCCCAACAGGTGGTGTTTCTTGCCATCCAGCGTGGTCAGCTGCTCACCTGGTTCCGCCTCACGCACAATGATGTGATTGCCGCGCACCTGCCCCAAGTCAAACGCGTGCATGGGGTGGCCTGTCTCCAGCATCACATAGTTGGTGATGTCCACAATGTTGTTGATGGCGCGGATGCCAGCCGCGTGCAGGCGGGCGCGCATCCAAAGCGGGGATGGGCCAAGGCGCAGGTTCTTGACCACCTTGGCGGTGTAGCGGGGGCAGAGGTCGGGGTTCTTGATGGTGACTTTCGCAAGCTGATGAATCGCATCACCTGTGGTGATATCCATATCCCGAGGCGCCTTGAAGGCCGTATCAAAAACAGCGGCGGTCTCCCGCGCCACGCCCCAGATGCTCAGGCAGTCCGGACGGTCGGCCAGGATGTCAAAATCAATGATCTCATCATCCAAGCCCAGCGCGGCTTTGAAATCCATACCCACGGGGTAATCTTCGTTCAGAATCAAAAGGCCTGCGTCCCCAACGGAAGGGTACAGATCGGTGGGAATCATCAGTTCCACGCTGGAGCAGAGCATGCCTTCGCTTTCCACCCCGCGGATCTTACCGCGCTTGATGGTAAGGCCTGGCAGTTTGGCGCCAACCACCGCGGTGGGCACCAGTTGGCCAGCCGACACATTGGGCGCGCCGCACACAATCTGAAGCGGGTTTTCGCCGCCCACATCCACCTGGCAGATGTGCAAATGGTCGCTGTTTTCGTGCTTTTCACAGGTTATAACCCGGCCTATCACCACGCCTGTAAAGGGCAGCATGGGCTCCATGGTTTCCACCGCGGTGCCCGCCATGATCATGCGGTGCTGGTACTCCTCCCGCGGCGCGTTGACGCCTGTGTATTCCTTAATCCAATTATATGATGCTTTCATCGCTATAACTCCTTACGAAAACTGGCGCAGGAAGCGCTCGTCGCCCTCATACAGCCAGCGCATGTCGCTGATGCCGTAGCGCAGCATGGTGATGCGCTCTACACCTACCCCGAAGGCAAAGCCGGAATAAACGCTGGAATCAATCCCGCAGTCCTCCAGCACTTTGGGATTGACCATGCCGGCACCCAGCACTTCAATCCAGCCGCTGTCCTTGCACACCCGGCAGCCAGCGCCTTTGCAGACGATGCAGGTTAAATCCACCTCAGCAGATGGCTCCGTAAACGGGAAGTAGGAGGGGCGGAAGCGGGTCTTGATATTGTCCCCGTACAGCTGCCTGGCAAAAGCGCCCAGGGTGCCGCGCAAGTCAGCCATGGTGACGTCCTTGTCAATCACCAGGCCTTCTATCTGGTGGAAGACCGGGCTGTGCGTCGCGTCCACCTCATCCGCGCGGTACACCCGGCCGGGGCAGATGATGCGGATGGGCGGCTTGCGCTCCAGCATCACACGGGCCTGGACGGGGGAGGTATGCGTGCGCAGGACGATGTTCTCATCAATATAGAAGGTATCTTGCGCGTCACGGGCGGGATGGTTTTTGGGGATGTTGAGCAGCTCAAAATTGTATTTGTCCAGCTCAATCTCTGGCCCTTCCACCACTTCAAACCCCAGGCCCACAAAGCAGTCGATCACTTCGTTTAACACCAGGGTATGCGGGTGGGGTGTGCCCAGGCGCGGCAGTTGCGTGGGCAGGGTCACGTCAATGCGCTCCTGTTCCAGGCGCTCCGCCAGCTCTTTTTCCTTTAAGGTGCCCTCACGGGTGCTGAGGAAGCCCTCAATCTCATCCCGCGCCTGGTTGATCAACTGCCCAAAGGCAGGCCGCTCCTGGGGCGTTAAGCTGCCCATGCTGCGCAGCATACCGGTCAGTTCGCCCTTTTTACCAAGCAGGCAAACGCGCAGCGCGTCCAAATCCTTCACGCTGGCCGCGTTTTTGATGTCCTGTTCCGCCCGGCTGATGAGGGCCGCGATTTCCAAGTTTTTGTCCATCTCTCCTCCAATAAAAAACGCCCCTGCCTTCGCATGGGACGTGATGTCACGTGGTACCACCCAATTTCCGCGCCATAGCGCGCTTTGACCCTTAACGCGGGAAACGGCAGGGCTTACTGTGCTTTCGGCCCGGCGGCTTGGAAGTGAATGCCCTGTCACTTCATGGGCCGCTTTCAGCGTTTGCGGCCCTCTCTTTGATGAAGCGTGGCGTCAGGGGTTGTCCTTCGTCACAGCCGATGCGTTATCCTACCACCCCGTATGATTTGCTGTCAACCAAAAGCGCCTGATTCTTGCATTTCATATGAAATCATGCTATTTTTTGACATGGAAAGCAGGTGTATTGTGCAAAAACCAATTTCATGGTTCCCAGGACATATGGCAAAGGCCAGGCGCCTTTTGCAGGATCAATTGCAGCGCATCGACGCGGTGATTGAGCTGTGCGACGCGCGCCTGCCCCTGTCCAGCCGCAATCCCGATCTGGACCCGTTGATTAAAAACAAGCCGCGTATCCTGTTGCTCAACAAATCGGACCTGGCAAACCCCGTTGAAACCAAAAAATGGCTTACCTATTTTGAGAACCAGGGGCTTGATTGCATGGCCATTGAGATGGGCCGGCGCAAGCAGAATATCCTCAACGCCATTATCCGCATGACGGAGGACAGGCTGGAGAAGTCCCTCAAAAAGGGCATCCACCGCGCCGCGCGCGCCATGGTGCTGGGCGTGCCCAATGTGGGCAAAAGCACGCTGATCAACTACCTGGCCGGTCGCTCCGCCTTCAAGGTGCAAGACAGGCCGGGGGTGACCCGTGCGCCGCAATGGATTACTGCCTCTCCCAAGCTGGAGCTGCTGGATACGCCCGGTCTGCTGTGGCCCAAGTTGGATGACCCGGTCGCCGCGCGCCGGCTGGCCTTTATCGCTGCGGTGCGGGATGAGGTGTTGGATGTCTATCACCTCTCTTTAGCGCTGATTGACGAATTGATGGTCATCGCGCCGTCCGGCATCATGAACCGCTACAAAATAACGGATGACAGCCTGCGCGGGCAGGCCTTGCTGGAAGCTATCTGTAAAAACCGCGGCTTTTTAATCAAGGGCGGCGAGGTGGACCTGGAACGCGGCGCGGCCTGCGTGCTGGATGAGTTCCGCGACGGCCGCCTGGGGCGGATTACACTGGAATTGGCTGAGGACATTTCGTGACAAAAGCAGAGCAGATCGCGGCCATTTATGCGCATGACCTGAAGCTCTGGGAGCAGGGCTTGGTGTTTGCTGGTATCGATGAAGCGGGGCGCGGGCCTCTGGCAGGCTGCGTCACAGCAGCCTGTGTGGTGATGCCCAAGGAACCCCGCGTGGACATGGTGTTTGATTCCAAGCGCTTAAGTGAAAAGCAGCGCGAGTCTGTCTTTGAGCAAATCCATAAGCAGGCGCTGTTTGTGGGCGTGGCAAGCGTGGAAGCGGAGGAGATTGACCGCATCAACATCCTGGAAGCCACCAAGCTGGCCATGCGCAGGGCAGCTTCAGGCGCGCCGGTTGACCTGTTTTTGGTGGACGCTGTGAATAATGTAGGCCTTGCGGGGGAGGAGCGGCCCCTTATCTCCGGTGACGCGGTCAGTTATTCCATCGCGGCTGCGTCCATCATCGCCAAGGTGACGCGTGACCGCGTCATGCGACAGCTGGACGCTTTATATCCGGAATATGGCTTTGCGCGGCACAAGGGCTATGGGACGCGCCAGCATATTGAGGCGATCCGCCAATGGGGTCCCTGCCCCGCGCACCGCGAAAGTTTCCTCACGCGGATCCTTTCCAAATGAGCCAGTATGAAATCGGCCTGGAGGGTGAGCGCAAAGCCGCGCGCTATCTGAGAAAGCGGGGCTTCCAGCTGCAAAAACAGCGCTTTAAAAGCCGTCATGGGGAGATTGATCTGATTGCCAAAAAGGGCAATCACTTGTATTTTATTGAGGTGAAGCACCGGCCCAACGCCCGGCTGGGTGAGGGGCTGCAAACCATCACCCAGGACAAGCGGCGCAGGCTGCTGGAGGCGGCGCGGGCCTATCTTTCAAACAAACCCGCAAGTTGGCACCTGGCCTACATTGAGATAACCCGGGCAGGCATCCTGCTGTATGAGGATGTCCTGCACGAACAATGAGGGATTGACCATGAAGAAAAAACTGATGATTCTGGGCAGCGTCCTGCTCATAGCGGCAGTTGTTGTGTTGCTGGCGTTTGGCCGGCAGGCAAGCACGCCGGTTGATTACGGTGTGGAACTGCTCACAAACGGCAGTTTTGAGCAGGTGAATGACGAGGGCACGCCGGATGGCTGGCTGCCCGAATCCTACCTGAAGTATTCAGACATCACCCGCTTTGAGATCGCAGAGGGTAAAGAGGGCAAGGGGGTCCAGATCATCAGCTATGCGCCCAATGACGCGCGGTATTATCAAACCGTCAAGGTAAACCCCAATACCATCTACCGCTTCAGCGGCTATATCAAGTCGGCCGCGCAGGGCGGCCGCGGCGCCAATTTATCCATCGCCGATGTATATGTGTTTTCAGAGGCAGTGTATGAAACCGGCGGGGACTGGCAGTATGTGGAATTGTATGGCAAGACAGGCGCGAAACAGCGCCAGGTGACGGTTTTCGCGCGCCTGGGCGGCTATTCAGGCGAGGCGGAGGGCGAGGCCAGCTTTGACCAGCTGTCGCTGATGGCCGTGAAGGAAACGCCGCCGGATTTGCGCCTTGCCTCCTGGGAAAAACAGGAAGCGCCCAAGCAGGATGCCCTTGCAAACCCCCGCGAAAGCGCGCCGTTTGCCCCTTGGTTTATAGTGATCTATCTGGTGTTTGCGGGCCTTATGGTGTATATCGCCAAAGCCGCGCAGCGGATGGAAAATTTGCAAACCGCGAATGAAAACAACAAGTATTCCCTGGTTTTGTTGTTTGCTCTGTTGTTGTTTGCTTTCCTCTCCCGATTGTGGATGGCGCAGCTGGTCGCCGGCTTCCCGGTGGATGTGGGCGCCTTCCGCGCCTGGGCAAACAACATGGCGGATGTCGGCCCTGGGCAGTTTTACCTGCAGGAAGGCCACCGGGATTACCCGCCCGGCTACATGCTGGTGCTGTGGCCCATAGGCCTCATCGGCAAACTGCTGGGCAGCGGCGCGAGTGCCATGATGGTCAAGATGCCCACCATCCTGTGTGATGTCGCCATCATCGCGCTGATGTATTATGTCGCCCAAAAGCGCACCAACAAATCAGGTGCTCTCCTGCTGTCCATGCTGTATGCCATGAACCCCTTAACCTATCTGGCGGGCGCGGCCTGGGGCCAGGTGGACAGCCTGCCGTCCCTGTTGCTCCTTATTGCTGTGCTGCTCATCATGGACCAGCGCTGGCGTTACGCGCTGCCTGTCTATGTGCTGGCGGTGCTGATGAAGCCGCAGGCGCTGATGGTAGGGCCATTGGGCTTGCTGGCGCTGGTGATGGCCTTTGTGTGGGAAACAAAGCGGGACAAGCTGATCAAGGATACGCTGATTGGTGTGGGTTTAAGCTTCGCGGTTATCGCCCTGGTCGCTGTGCCCTTTTTCAACGAAGAAAACGGCATCCCCTGGCTGCTGGGCCTGTACGGCAACACGATGAGCTACTACCACTACGCCACCGTCAACGCCAACAACCTGTATTTCCTGTTCAAGCAAAACTGGGTGTCCATTGAGAACGCCGCGCCCTTCCTGCTCCGACTGACGGGCAGCCTGGTGGTGCTGTTGCCAATTGCGGCCTATTGCTACATTGAGAAAAAAGAAACAAAGAAAAAGCGTGATATCAAGCTTCTTGATATGATCCTGCTGGCTTCTGCCGCGCTGCCGGCGCTTGCGGTGCTGATCCCCATGAGCATGGCGCTCACAGGCACGCTGCTGATGGTCTCAGTCTTTGCTCTGGTTGTGCTGATGTATATCAAAGCAAGGAATGTGCGCAGCCTGCCGCTGCTGGCGGCGGTGCTGCTGATTGGCTTTTCCATCCTGGGCACCATGATGCATGAGCGCTATCTCTTCCTGGCGGTCGCGCTTATAACCCTGTCCTACATCCAAAAACCGGACCGCCGCGTGCTGGCCCTGCTACTGGCAGTGACCGCATTGTGCTTCCTCAATACCGGGGTCGCGCTGGACCGCGGCATGCGCATTGGCGGCAGCATGGGAAATCTGGACGCTCCCAGCGCGGGCTTGCAGTCGGATTCCGCCTGGCTGGAATACACCCTGTCCTTCCTCAGCCTGCCTTTGGCTGGCTATGCCCTTTATCTGGGGCTTGTTTTCTCCAGGAAAGAGGTTGCGGTGAAAGCCATCGCGCCGCGTCTGGACGCGGCAAAGCTCAAACCCAAGACCCGCTTTGCCTTCCTCAAAAAGCGTGAGCAAGTCAGGTTTGACCGTAAGGATGCCCTGCTCATCATCGGGGTCACCCTGCTGTACGCCGTCATTGCTCTGGTCAACCTGGGGTCCACCGTAGCGCCGCAGACATCCTGGATGTCCAATATCGATCAGAAAGAGGTTGTGCTGGATCTGGGGGAGGTACAGCATTTCAAGCTGATGATGTACGGCGGCATCCACTGGCAAACCAGTGAGTTTGAGGTAGAAATCAGCGAAGACGGCGAGAACTATACCAGCTACCCATATCAAATGACGCCTGGCACTCTCTTTGCCTGGCGGTATTTAAGCTTCCCCTACATTGACAGGGAGGGGAAGACGCAGTACGACGGCAACCCCAGGGAGCTGACGGGCCGGTATGTGCGCATCAGCAACATGTCTGCGCGGCTTACCCTCTTTGAGGTTGTCGCGCAGGATTATGACACGGGGGAGAATATTCCCTTTATTTCAACCAGCGCGGGCGCGGAGGCCTTGATTGATGAGCAGGATACCGTCAGCGGCCGTCCCACCTGGTTTAACAGCATGTATTTTGATGAAATCTACCACGCCCGCACGGGCTATGAGCAGCGCAACGCCCTGCTGGGGCAGGAGCCAAACCAGATCTATGAAACCAGTCACCCGCCGCTGGGCAAGGTCTTCATCACCTTTGCCACGATGATCTTTGGCATGACGCCCTTTGGCTGGCGCTTTGCCGGGGCCCTGGCCGGCATCCTGATGCTGCCGGGTATGTACCTGCTGGGCAAGCAGCTGACCAGGCGTCGCGGCTTTGGCTTGTTCGCGATGCTCTTGATGACTTTTGATTTCATGCACTTTACGCAAACGCGCATCGCCACCATCGACAGCTTTGTCACTCTGTTTATCATCTACGCCTATTTCTTCATGATCCGCTACATGATGATGGATCACCTGCGCACACCGCTTAAAAAGAAGCTGCTGCCGCTGTTCCTCTCAGGCCTCATGATGGGGCTGGGCGTGGCCAGCAAGTGGACAGGCATCTACGCGGGCATGGGTCTGGCGGTTCTCTTCTTTGGCAGCCTGGCGCAAAACATCTTCAGCGGATTTGCCTGCAAAAAGATGACGGAGGCGGAGCGCAAAAGCCTGGACGCGGAGGAAGCGGAAGTTGCGCAGGCATACGGCGATCGCTTCCTGTATGAAGCGATCCTTACCTGCTTGTGGTGCCTGCTTTTCTTTGTTGTCATTCCGGTGGTCATCTACTACCTGTCCTATATCCCGGTGTACATCGCGTCACCCGGCGGTGTGACGGTTGAAAAAATCATCCGCAACAACATCAGCATGTTTGAGTACCATTCAGAGCCGGGGCGCGGCGCGGACCACGCCTGGGCTTCTCCCTGGCACAGTTGGCCCCTCATCAAAAAGCCGATGTATTACTACTCCGGCGGCGTCATCAATGGTACCTCCAGCGTCATCTGGGCCTTTGGCAACCCCCTGGTCTGGTGGGGCGGCCTGCTGGCGCTTTTGATGACTGCATTGTACGCGATCTATGAACGCCTGAACGTCAGCAAACACCTCATCGCCTACGACAGGGGGGAGGTATCCGACCTGTCCCATGACAGGCGGCCTGTAATCCTGTTGGTTGCCTTCCTGGCGCAGTATCTGCCCTGGGTGCTGGTGCCGCGGGGGACCTATATCTACCACTATTTCCCGTCCGTACCCTTCATCATCCTGTGCATGACGCTGATGATGGATTACCTGTACCAGTGGCACAAGCAGGCCGCGAAGATCACTGGCATCGCGCTGGTCGTGATCGCGGGCGTGCTGTTTGTTGCCTTCTTCCCGTATATCAGCGGCGTGCGCGTCTCCACCGCCTGGCTGGAGGCCATGCGCTGGCTGCCCAACTGGCTGTATTACTAAGAGAGGGGCTTATCTATGTTAGCCCAAACCAAATGCTTTGCCTTAATTGGCATCACCGGGGAGCCGGTCACGGTGGAGGCCTATGTGGCCTCCGCCAGCACCTTTGTGTTCAACATCGTAGGGCTGCCGGACGCGGCGGTGAAGGAAAGCCGGGACCGTGTGGTCGCGGCGCTCAAAAACAGCGGCTTTGTGATGCCCTTTGGGCACACTGTGGTCAACCTGTCGCCCGCTGATGTCAAGAAAGAGGGCACAGCCTTTGATTTGCCCATCGCGGTTGCCATTATCTTAGCCAGCCAGCAGATGATGGCAAAACCCTTTGATGATACCGCCCTGATTGGGGAACTGGCGCTGGATGGCAGCCTGCGCGCGGTGAATGGTGCCTTGTCCATGGTCATATCAGCCCATGAGCAGGGCATTCGCAAAATCATCCTGCCCCGTGACAATGCCAAAGAGGTGGAGGTGGTCACCGGGATGGAGGTCTATCCCGCAGCCAGCTTATACGAGGTCACCCAGCATTTATCCGGTCAAAACCCCATCCCGGCTCAGGCGCAAAAGACCTATCAGGAATGCCTGAACGAAGCGGTGTTTGACCTGGATCTCTCCCAGGTGCGCGGCCAGCAATTGCCCAAGCGCGCGCTGGAGATCGCCGCGGCTGGCGGCCACAATTTGCTGCTGATTGGTACCCCGGGCTCCGGCAAGACCATGCTGGCGCGCTGCCTGCTCGGCATACTGCCTGAGATGAGCCAGGAGGAAGCCTTTGAAACCACCCGCATTCATTCCGCAGCCGGCGTGTTGAAGCCGGGGTCGGGGCTTTTGACCGTGCGTCCTTTCCGCACGCCGCATCATTCCGCGTCCATGGCCGCCCTTATCGGCGGCGGCGCCAACGCCAGGCCGGGAGAGGTGTCGCTGGCGCACAATGGCGTGCTGTTTTTGGACGAGATGCCGGAGTACCCGCGCTCCGTCCTGGAATCGCTCCGCCAGCCGCTGGAGGATGGCGTCATCACCGTCAGCCGCGTCAAGGTGCACACGCAGTACCTGTCCCGCCTGATGCTGGTTGCCAGCATGAACCCATGCCCCTGCGGCTATTTTGGCAGCAAGACCCGGCATTGTCGCTGCGGCAGCCATGACATCAAACGCTATTTGGACCGCATCTCAGGCCCACTGCTTGACCGGATTGATTTGCAGGTGGAGGTGGATGTGGTGCCGGTGGAGGACATCGTGCAGGAGGGAGAGCAGGAAAGCAGTGACGCGGTGCGACAGCGCGTCCGCGCAGCCCGAGCTATCCAGCAAAAGCGGTTTGAGCGCACCGGTATCCGCACCAACGCGCAGATGAACGGCAAGAACCTGGAAGACCAGGCGCTGCTGACAAAGGAAGCGCGGTCGCTGCTTCAAAACGCGGTGAAGAAATACAACCTCAGCATGCGGGCCTATACCCGCTTGATCAAAGTAGCCCGCACCATCGCGGACTTGCAGGGCGAGGAGAAGGTGGGCTTGCCCGCCATGGCGGAAGCCATCCAGTATCGGATGATGGACGGCAAATACTGGGGTGAGCAGCATGCCTGATCAGCGGGAGCTGCTGTGCCTGGCCTGGCTGTCCTGCAGTGACAGCCTGGGCTACACTGCCCGAACCAAACTGATGGCGCAGTTTCAGACCGCCAGCGCCGTCTTTGAGCGCTTCTCACCGCGCGTGATGGACATCATCGGCGAAAAAGCCTATGCGGAATTGGCGGACCTGCGGAAAACAGGTCTTGAAAAATTACAGCTGGCGCTTCACAAATCAAACGTCAAGCTGTGCGTGCCCGGGGACAGCAGCTATCCAGACCAGCTGGCTCACATACCAGACCCGCCGGCGCTTTTGTTTTACCAGGGCAACTTATCCCATGAGGAACCCCGCGCCATCGCCATTGTCGGATCCCGCCGTGAAACCCGTTACGGCAGGGAGCAGGCCTTTGCCATCGCGAAGGAACTGGCGCAGCAGGGCGTCACCATCATTTCCGGGCTGGCGCGCGGCATTGACACCGCGGCCCACAAAGGCGCGCTGGCGGCTGGCGGCCGCACCATCGCCATTTTAGGCTCTGGTATCAAGCGCGTCTATCCCAAAGAAAATGAGAGTTTGGCAGCACAGATCATTGAACAGGGCGGCGCGGTAGTCAGCGAGTTTGCGCCGACAGCCGAACCGATTGCCTTTCATTTTCCCATCAGAAACCGCCTGGTTTCTGGCTTCAGCCACGGCATATTGCTGGTGGAAGCCCGAGAAAAAAGCGGCACCTTAATCACCGTTGGGCACGCCTTGATGCAGGGACGGGAGGTGTTCGCCCTGCCGGGACCGGTGGATGCGCCGGGCAGCGCTGTGCCCAACCGCATGCTGCGCGAAGGCGCCCGCTTGATCACCTGTGCCGGGGACATCCTGGAGGATATGAGTTGGGGCCAAAGTACCCAGGGTGAGCAGACCAGCTTCATCATGCCTGATTTGACAAATGAACAACGCAGGTTATATGATTCGCTGTGCGATGAGCCGCGGGATTTTACCGAGCTCATGCAAACCATGAAACTGCAGGCACAGGAACTGAATGTGCTACTCACCACCCTTGAGATGGAAAACCTGATTGAAGCCCTGCCGGGTAGAATGTTTAAAGCAATCAGATAATAATGGACGGAGGACATCCTTGAAATCTAAGAAACACAAACTGGTCATCGTCGAGTCGCCTGCCAAAGCGCGCACAGTTGCCCGCTTTTTGGGGCGTGATTATAAGGTGGAAGCCTCTCAGGGCCATGTGCGGGACTTGCCAAAGTCCCAGTTTGGTATTGATACCGAGCAGGACTTCGCCATGAAGTACATCACCATCCATGGCCGGGGACCCATTTTGGCCAAGCTGCGCAAGCAGGCGGCAGGCGCCAGCCAGGTCTATCTGGCAACAGACCCTGACCGCGAGGGCGAGGCCATCTCCTGGCATTTGGCGCAGGCGCTGAAACTGGACGACAGCAAGCCTTTGCGTGTGGAGTTTCAGGAGATTACCAAAAACGCGGTCAAGGAAGCGGTCAAATCCGCCCGCACCATTGACATGGACCGGGTGAACGCGCAGCAGGCGCGCCGCGCGCTGGACCGCGTGGTGGGCTACAAGATCAGCCCGCTTTTGTGGGCGAAGATCAAAAAAGGCTTGTCTGCCGGTCGTGTGCAGTCCGTCGCCGTGCGCCTGATTGTGGACCGTGAGGACGAGATTGACGCCTTCATCCCGGAGGAGTACTGGGACATCAGCGCGGATTTTGAGGCGCTCAACGCCAAGGGCAAGAAGGTGCTGCTTTCCGCGCGGCTGAACAAACTAAAAGGCAAAAAGCCGGAGATTATCAATGAAAAAGCGGCGCTGAAGGCAAAGGATCTGATCCAAAACAGCGCCTTTAAAGTGGGAACGGTCAAGAAGGGCACGCGCAAGAAATCACCGGCGCCGCCCTTTACCACCTCCACCCTGCAGCAGGAAGCCAGCCGCAAGCTGAACTACACCTCCTCCCGCACCATGCAGATTGTACAGGGCCTGTACGAGGGGGTGGAGCTGGGCAAGGAAGGCAGCCAGGGTCTGGTGACCTACATCAGAACCGACTCTGTACGTGTGAGCGCTGAGGCGGTCGCCGCCGCGCGCGAAGAAATCCTGAAAGCCTATGGCAAGGAACACCTTCCCCGTACTGCGCGGGAGTACAAAACCCGCAGCCGCGCCCAGGACGCGCACGAAGCCATCCGCCCCACTGACATCACCAGGACGCCGGACAGCCTGAAAGCCTTTTTGTCCCGGGAGCAAATGCAGGTATACCGCCTGATCTATAACCGCTTTTTGGCCAGCCAGATGAAAAACGCAGAGTATGAAACCTTAACGGCTGATCTGCTGGCGGATGAGGTTGATTTGCGCTATTACGCGGAGCACAAGTCCTTCCCCGGCTTTACCGCCATTTATGAAGAGGGTGAGGACGACAACGGCGTCAGCATCCAGGACGTCATGCCGGACCTTCAAAAGGACGACACAGTGGACATCCAGGAAGTGCATGCCGAGCAGCACTTCACCCAGCCGCCCTCCCGGTATACGGAGGCCTCCCTCATCAAGTCCATGGAGGAGCGGGGCATCGGCCGTCCGTCCACCTACGCCCCTACCATCGGCACCATCATTGCCCGCGGGTATATCTCCCGCGAGAAGCGCAGGCTGTACCCGACAGAGATGGGGCGTATGGTCAATGACATCATGATGGAATATTTCAGCCCAGTGGTGGATCTGGAGTTCACCGCGGATATGGAAAGCAAGCTGGACGAGATCGCCGAGGGCAAACTGGACTGGAAGGACATCCTGCGGGATTTCTATCCTTCCTTCAGCGAGATGGTAAGCCAGGCAGAAGCCCAGATTGAAAAGGTGGAGATTCCGGACGAGGTGTCCGACATCCCCTGCGAGGTCTGCGGCACCATGCTGGTATACAAGATGGGCCGCTACGGCCGTTTCCTGGCCTGCCCACGTTTCCCGGAATGCCGCTTTACTATGCCTATTTTGACCTATATCGACGCGCCCTGTCCCACCTGCGGCGCCAGATTGCTTGAGAAAACTACGCGCAAGGGCCGCAAGTTCTATGGCTGCGAGAAATATCCGGAGTGCGAGTTCACCTCCTGGGACAAGGTCGCGACAGAGAAATGCCCCAAGTGCGGCCACCATATGGTCTACAAATACCGCAAAAACAGCCAGTTCCGCCTGTGCACCAACGAAACCTGCCGACACCACGAGATGGTAGAGGAGGCGCCGGAGGCGGAACATGCCTGAAGTCAGGGTACAGGTGATCGGCGCGGGACTGGCGGGCTGTGAAGCGGCCTGGCAGCTAATCAAGCGCGGGATTCCTGTCACCCTGGTGGATATGAAGCCGACGCGGAAGACGCCGGCGCACACATCCGATCACCTGGCTGAACTGGTGTGCAGCAACTCTCTGCGGGGTGACCGGCTGGAAAACGCGCCGGGTCTTTTGAAGGAAGAATTGCGACGGCTTGATTCCCTGATTTTGCGCGCGGCGGACGACACCCGCGTGCCGGCCGGCGGCGCCTTGGCGGTGGACAGGGAGCGCTTTGCCAGGACCATCACGGATACCCTGCTCAGTCATCCATTGATACAGTTTGAAAGCCGCGTCGTGGAGGCGTTTCCGGAAGCGCCCTTCATCATCGCCACAGGGCCGTTGACAGAAGCAGGGCTGGCAGACGCCATCCGGCAGATTGCGGGCACCTTGCATTTTTATGACGCAGCGGCGCCCATTGTGTACGCCGATTCCATTGACATGGACATCGCCTTTCGGGCGTCCAGATACGGCAGGGGGGATGATTACCTCAACTGCCCGATGAATGAGGCGGAGTATCACGCCTTTATTGACGCCTTGATCAATGCCGAATGCGCGGATATCCATGGCTTTGAGGACAAGCAGCTCTTTGACGGCTGTTTGCCGATTGAGTCCATCGCCAAGCGCGGCCGCATGGCGGCAGCCTTTGGGCCCATGAAACCGGTTGGCCTGCCAGACCCAAGAACAGGTAAAGAACCCTTCGCGGTGGTGCAGTTGCGCCAGGATGACGCGGCGGGCAGCTTGTATAACTTGGTTGGCTTTCAGACACGGCTTAAGTTCCCGGAGCAAAAGCGCGTCTTCTCCATGATTCCGGGGCTTAAGGATGCAGAGTTCGCGCGCTATGGCGTCATGCACCGCAATAGCTTTATCAACAGCCCCGGCTTCCTTGACAGCACCTATGCGGTGAAGGGTCAGATAGGTCAGTTTTTTGCCGGGCAGATCACCGGCGTGGAAGGCTATGTGGAAAGCACTGCTTCTGGCTTAAGCGCGGGCATCGCGATGGCAGCGCAACTAAAAAACCTGCCAGCGCCCAGCTTCCCGGAAACCACCGCGATTGGGGCCTTGGGGACCTATATTTCCACCCCCAACCGCAACTTCCAGCCCATGAACATCAATTTTGGCATCCTGCCGCCCTTGCCCATGCGGGTGAAGGGCAAGCAGAACCGCTATGGCAAGCTTGCCGAGCGCGCGCTTATTGACCTTGAGAAATACCAACAATCACGACCGGACTTGTTTTAAGGAGTATCAGGATGGAATTAAAAGGGACAACCATCTGCGCGGTCAAACGCTTTGACCGCATCGCCATCGCGGGGGATGGCCAGGTGACGATGGGGGAAAGCACCATCTTCAAAAGCACCGCCAAAAAGGTGCGCAAAATTTTTAATGACCAGGTAACGGTGGGCTTTGCCGGCTCCGTGGCGGATGCCTTTACCTTAAGCGAGCGCTTTGAAGAGAAGCTGACACAAACCGGCGGCAACCTGGAGCGCGCCGCGGTGAACCTGGCGCGCGAATGGCGCAGCGACAAGACCCTGCGCCAATTGCAAGCCATGCTGATAGCAGCTAACAAAGACCAGATGCTGCTGATTTCCGGCACGGGCGAGGTGATTGAAGCGGATGACGGCATCTGCGCTATTGGCTCCGGCGGTAATTATGCCCTGGCTGCCGCCCGCGCGCTGGTGCAAAACACAGATTTGCCGGCGGTGGACGTCGCCCGCAAGGCGCTTGAGATCGCCGCCTCCATCTGCGTCTTCACCAATGACAACATCCTTGTGGAAGAGGTGTCCTGATGAGCCAGTTAACACCCAGAGAAATTGTGCGGGAACTCAACCGCTATATCATCGGCCAGGATGAGGCCAAGCGCCAGGTGGCCATCGCGCTGCGCAACCGCTACCGCAGAAGCCAGGTGGAGGAAACCCTCCGGGAGGAGATCTTCCCCAAAAACATCCTGATGATTGGACCCACTGGTGTGGGCAAGACGGAGATCGCCAGGCGGCTGGCGCGCCTTGTGAACGCGCCCTTTGTGAAGGTGGAAGCCACCAAGTTTACCGAGGTGGGCTATGTGGGCCGCGATGTGGAAAGCATCATCCGTGATCTGACCGAAAACGCGGTGCGCATGGTCAAGCAGGAGCATGAGGAGCGCGTACGCGCCCGGGCAGAGGTATTGGCGGAGGACCGTCTGATTACCCTGCTGTCCAGTCCGCCGCCGCGCCAGGCGGCCAATCCCATTGACATCCTGCTGCGCGGAAGACAGAAGGAACCGGAGCAGACAGAGGAAGAAAAAGCGCTGCTCACCGGCCGCCGCGCGGATTTGCGGGAGCAATTAAAGGAAGGCCAGCTTGAGGAGCAGGAGCTGGAGATCGAGGTGGAGGACGTCATGCCGCAGCTTGAGGTGGGCGGCGCGTCCATCAACATCGGCGATATGATGGGCGGCATGATGCCCAAGAAAACCAAACTGCGCCGGGTCAAAGTGAAGGAAGCGCGCAAAATCCTCATCGCGGAGGAAGCGGAGCGCTTGATTGACATGGACGCCATTCGCGAGGAAGCAGTCCGCAGGGCAGAGCAGGACGGCATCGTCTTCATTGATGAGATTGACAAGATTGCCGGTCGCTCCAACGCCTCGTCCGGCCCGGATGTATCCCGGGAAGGCGTGCAGCGCGACATCCTGCCCATCGTGGAGGGTAGCGTGGTCAACACCAAGCACGGCGCGGTGCGCACCGATTTTATGCTCTTTATCGCGGCGGGTGCCTTCCATGTAGCCAAGACGTCTGATTTGATTCCCGAATTGCAGGGCCGCTTCCCGGTGCAGGTGAACCTCAAAAGCCTTACCAAGGAGGATTTTGTCAACATCCTCACCCAGCCGGACAACGCGCTGACCCTGCAGTACAAGGCGCTTTTGGCCGCGGACAAGGTGAAGCTGAGCTTTGAGTCGGACGCGCTTAATGAGATCGCGCAGGCAGCCTGCAACTTAAACGACGCCGGGGAAAACATCGGCGCCAGGCGGCTGCATGCCGTGTTTGAGGAACTGTTGGAGGACATCTCCTTTAACGCCGGCGGCGGGGACATGCCGGAGGTGGAACTGACCATCACCGCCCAGTATGTCCAAGAGCATGTGAAGGCGGCCAAGAAGATCGACCTGCACAAATTCATTCTCTAAAGAATCATTAAATTTCCATAGCCCCGCCCAGCGCGGGGTTTTTGCGCATGGCGCGTGAATGTTCTGTAAAGAATGGGGCAAACGGATGGGCGCGGTCGTGCCTTTCTTGCCCCTGCGTCTTGTGACGTGGTATAATTGTTACGGTTTTTGAACCGAAGGAGACGTGCATGTTAGAGAAACTTAAAGGAATCCTGGGCATGGGTGCAGAAGCCCAGTTAAAGCCGCTGCGCAAGCAGGCAGAAGCAATCGAAGCGCTGGAACCAACCTATGAGCGCATGAGCGATGAAGAGCTGCAGGCGCAAACACAGATTTTCAAAGACCGTTTAAACAAGGGAGAAACCCTGGACGATATTTTGGTGGAAGCCTTCGCGGTGGTGCGCGAGGCGGCCAAGCGTACACTGGGCCTGCGCCCCTTTAAGGTACAGCTGATCGGCGGCATCGTATTGCACCAGGGCCGCATCGCCGAGATGAAAACCGGTGAAGGCAAAACGCTGACCGCCTGCCTGCCCGCCTATTTAAACGCGCTGAATGGCAAGGGCGTGCACATTGTCACCGTCAATGATTACCTGGCCAGCTTCCAGGGCGAGGACATGGGCAAATTATACCGTTTCCTGGGGCTCTCAGTGGGTGTCATCATCCACGATTTGGATAATGAGCAGCGCAGGGCAGCCTATGCCTGCGATATCACCTACGGCACCAACAACGAGATGGGCTTTGACTACCTGCGCGACAACATGGTCATCTACGAGCGGGACATGGTGCAGCGCGGGCACGCCTTCGCCATTGTGGACGAGGTGGACTCCATCCTCATTGACGAGGCCAGGACGCCGCTGATCATCTCCGGCCAGGGAGAAAAATCAACCGACCTGTACGAGCGCGCGGACCGCTTTGTTGTGCGCCTGAAGCCCGAAGCGGACTATACCGTGGAGGAGAAGGACCGCGCGGTGGTCTTTACCGAGGAAGGCGCCAAAAAGGCGGAGCAGGCTTTTTCCATTGAAAACCTAAACGATCCTGAGAATAATGAATTAAACCACCATTTAATCCAATCGCTCAAGGCGCACGCCTTGTTTAAGCGGGATGTGGATTACGTCGTCCAAAACGGTGAAGTGGTCATCGTGGATGAGTTCACTGGCCGGTTGATGATTGGCCGCCGCTATTCTGACGGCCTGCACCAGGCCATTGAGGCCAAGGAAGGCGTCAAGGTGGAGCGGGAGAGCAAGACGCTTGCGACCGTCACCTTCCAGAACTACTTCCGCATGTACCAGAAGCTGGCCGGCATGACGGGTACCGCCAAGACAGAGGAAGCGGAGTTCCAGGGCATCTATTCCTTGGATGTTGTGCAAGTGCCCACCAATATGCCCATGATCCGCGATGACTTGAACGATATGGTCTACCGCGGCAAGCGCGGCAAATACCGTGCCGTGGTGGACGAAATAGTCCGCCGCCACCAGACGGGGCAGCCCATCCTGGTTGGTACCATCTCCGTTGAGGTGTCAGAATACTTAAGCGATCTATTAAAGCGGGAGGGCATCCCGCATGAGGTGCTCAACGCCAAGCACCACGCGCGGGAGGCGGCCATTGTTGCCCAGGCTGGGCACTATGGCGCGGTCACCATCGCGACCAATATGGCCGGCCGCGGCACGGACATCCTGCTGGGCGGCAACCCGGACTTCCTGGCCAGGCGCACCATGCGCCAGGAGGAGTACCCCGATGACATCATCGAGGAGGCGACCGGCAAAAGCGAAAAGGTCAGCGCAGAGGTACTGGAAGCGCGTAAGCGCTATTTGGCGCTGCGGGAGGAATACAAAAAGACCACCGACTCGGAGCATGACCGCGTGGTCACCGCGGGCGGCCTGCACATCATCGGCACCGAGCGGCACGAAAGCCGCCGCATTGACAACCAGTTGCGCGGGCGCGCTGGCCGCCAGGGCGACCCGGGTTCCAGCCAGTTCTTCATCTCGCTGGAGGATGACCTGATGCGCCTGTTTGGCGGAGAGCGCATTGAGGGCATGATTGGCAGGCTGGGCATGGATGAGAATGAGCCGCTGGCTGCCGGTATGCTCACCAAACAGATCGAGAACGCGCAAAAGCGCATTGAAAGCCGCAACTTTGAAGTGCGTAAAAACGTCCTGCAGTATGACGATGTCATGAACCAGCAGCGCGAGTTGATCTACTCCCAGCGCCGCCAGGTGCTGGAAGGCCAGAACATGAAGCAGACCATCATCACCATGGGTGAGAAGGTGCTGGATGACGCGGTGGAGCGCTTCTGTGTGGGCGAACCGGGTGATTGGGACATCAAGGGCCTCACGGATGAGGTAGAGCGCCTGGCCATCCCAGCGGGCACCATGAAGGCAAACGCCGAAGCCGTCAAAAGCTTTGACAAAGCGGGCATGGCTGCCTTCCTCAAAAAGACGGCCGCAGATTATTACGCGCGGCGCGAGGAAGAGATCACCAAACTGAACATCGATATGCGCGAACTGGAGCGCAACATCCTGCTGCGGTCGGTTGACAACCGCTGGATGGATCATATTGACGCGATGGACCAATTGCGCGACGGCATTGGCCTGCGCGCCTATGCCCAGCGCAACCCGGTGACGGAATATAAGGTCGAAAGCTACGACATGTTTGACGAGATGACCCGCCTGATTCAGGAGGACACCATCCGTACCCTGTTCCAACTGCGCATCCAGCAGCCGCAGGAGCGCGCGGCCGTCGCCCGGGTCACCAGCCAGAGCAGCGCGCAGCAGCAACCGAAGAAGACCAACCAGCCCATCCGGACCAAGCCCGGTGAGAAGGTGGGCCGCAACAGTCCCTGCCCCTGCGGCAGCGGCAAAAAATACAAGCATTGCCACGGGCGGCAGGGCAACCAAGAGTAAAGGATATTGATGATGATAATCGGCGCGGATCAAATACAACAAAATCTGGACAGCATGCAGGAGTCGCTGAAGGAAATCCGCAGCGGCCTTCGCATTGAGCAGATGCAGCGGGAGTTGGCGGAACTGAAAGAAGAGATGGCAGCGCCCGGTTTCTGGGACAACCTGGAGCGCTCCACGGTGGTCAACAAGCGCATCGCCCGGCTGGAAAACAAAATTGAGCAGTATGAATCCCTGGAAAATGCCCGGGACGACCTCTCCCTGATGCTGGACATGGCGCTGGAGGAAGAGGATGCGGGCATCGTGGCCGAAGTGGAAACTGACGCCCGTGATTTGCAGGAGAAGGTGGATGCCCTGGCGCTGGAGACACTGATGCGCGGGGATTATGACCAAAACAACGCCATCCTGTCTCTGCACGCGGGTGCGGGCGGCACCGAAGCCCAGGACTGGACGGGGATGCTTTACCGCATGTACTCCCGCTACTGTGAGAACATGGGCTTTAAAACCACCTTGATTGATATCCTGGAAGGCGATGAAGCGGGCGTCAAATCCGTCACGCTGGAGGTGGAGGGCGACAACGCCTACGGCTATTTGCGCAGCGAAAAAGGCGTGCACCGCCTGGTGCGCATCAGCCCCTTTGACTCAAACGCCAGGCGGCATACCTCCTTTTCATCCCTGGATGTGGCACCTATGCTGGAGGACGACGGGGAGATTGAGATCAACATGGAGGAAGTGCGTGTGGACACCTACCGCTCCACCGGCGCTGGCGGCCAGCACGTCAACAAGACCGACTCCGCTGTGCGCATGACGCATATCCCCAGCGGCATTGTGGTATCCTGCCAGAACGAGCGCTCCCAGATTCAAAACCGCGAAATGTGCATGAAGATGCTGCGCGCGCGGCTGCTGGAATTGCGCGAGCGCGAGAATGAGGAAAAGATGGCCGACATCAAGGGCGAGATGAAGAAGATCGAATGGGGCAGCCAAATCCGCTCCTACGTCTTCCAGCCCTACACCATGGTGAAGGACCACCGCACGGGCTATGAATCCGGCAATATTGATGATGTGATGGACGGCAACATCGGCGGCTTCATCACCGCCTATTTGAAGATGCAATAAGGTTTATGTCACAGGGTAAGAACAAGAAGACAGCCCCATTTTGGCAGACTATCCCCATCGCGCTGATTGTTATCGGCATCCTGATGATGCTGCCCATGGCAGTCATACGCCCAGCCAGCGACAGCCAGCATGTCGCTGGTTTGTTTGAGCAGCACGCGCAAACACAAGCCTTGGTCGTTGGGACAAAGGATTATCCGGTGCTTGCTGAAGGATTGTCGGACTACTTGTTTGGCAAAGCGGAAACCGCGCAAATAACTGTAGAAAAAAACGGCTTACAAAGCCCCGCGTTTTCAGAGGATGAACTGACGCATCTGGCGGATGTGCGCGGCTTGTTCCGCCTGGCAAATATTGTTTTTTATGGCGGCGTTGTACTGCTGATCATCAGCGGGTTGTTAACAGCCGCTTCTTCAAGTTGGGACCCACGGCAAGCCCTGCGGCGGTTCATCATCAACGCCATCAAAGGTATATTGATCAGTCTGCTTGTGCTTTTGATTGTTGTTATCCTGGCAAGCATCAATTTTCACCAGGCTTTTTTTGTGATGCACCAGCTGCTGTTCACCAATGACCTGTGGTTGTTAAACCCGCAGACGGACCTGCTGCTGATGCTGATGCAGGAACCGTTTTTCATCGCTTACGCCAAGGATGCAGGGCTGCGACTTGGTGTGGTGCTTTTGGGCGCGCTCCTGGCGTTGTTTGCTGCCAGTTATATCATCCGCGAAAGGAGGGCGCTGTCATGAATATGAATGAGCAAGACAACCTGATCCTCGCGATTGAAAGCTCCTGCGATGAGACCGCCGCAAGCGTCATCAAAAACGGCCGGAGCATCCTGTCCAATGTGGTCTATTCCCAAATCCGGCTGCACGTGCCCTATGGCGGTGTGGTGCCGGAGATCGCCAGCCGGTCGCACATTGAGAAGGTTGACCTGGTGACACAGCAGGCGATGGCGGAGGCGGGGCTTCGTTTTCAGGAACTGGATGCCGTCGCGGTGACGCAGGGACCGGGTCTGGTCGGCGCTTTGTTGGTGGGGGTCAGCTACGCCAAGGGGCTGGCCTTCGCGCTGCAAAAACCCTTGATCGCTGTCAACCATATCGCGGGGCATATCGCGGCCAACTATCTGGCCCATCCGGATTTGCAGCCGCCCTTTTTATGCCTGGTGGTCTCCGGCGGGCATAGCCACTTGATTGAAGTAACAGACCAAGGTCTGAACTTGCTGGGCTGCACCCAGGATGACGCGGCGGGGGAAGCCTTTGATAAAGCGGCCCGCGTTCTGGGCCTGCCCTATCCAGGCGGCCCCAACTTGGATAAGCTGGCACAGGAGGGGAACCCGCTGGCCTATCATTTGACCGAGCCCAAGGTGGCAGGCGCCTATGACTTCAGCTTCTCCGGCTTAAAAACCGGTTTTATCAACCTGGTGCATGGCATGGATCAGCGCAAGGAAGCCTACAGCAAGGCAGATCTGGCTGCCGTATTCCGGCATACTGTGGTCCATCACCTGTGTAACAAAACCATCAAAGCCTGCCAGGACAAAGGCTGGACAAGGTTGGCCCTGGCGGGCGGCGTCTCCGCAAATAGCCTGCTGCGGCACACCTTGAGTGACCTGTGTGAGGAAAACGGCATCACGCTGTATATGCCGCCCTTGTTTTTGTGCGGGGATAACGCGGCGATGATTGGGGCTGCCGCTTATGAGCAATACAAAAAAGGGGATTTCGCGGAATGGAGCTTGAACGCGAACCCCAGTTTATCCTTACGCTTTGGCGCGTAAAACGATGTGGTGGATCTCCGGCACCGGACCGATGCGCATGGGCAAAATTGAGGTGCCCACCCCGTTGCTGACCCGGATGTCCACGCCGTTTTCCTGATACCAGCCGGAGCGGTACCTGTCCTTATAGATGCTGGAGGAGTGCAGGGTGCGGCCAAAGAACACCAATTGCCCGCCGTGGGTGTGCCCGCACAGGGCCAGGTGGAAGGCAAAATCCGCCGCATAGGCATCGGGAATCAAATCAGGGGAATGAGGGATAAAAAGAACAAAGTCCGCGTCCTGTGATGCTGCGATGAGTGGCTCAAAATCTGGCCTGCCGCAGCGCTTGTCATCCGGCCCGCAGACTGCCAGCCGCTTGCCTTCCCGGGTGAGGATGTGGGTTTCATTGACCAGGGGGATGATGTTCTTGGCCCGCATCGCGTCCAGGATATCCGGCACAATGATTTGATGCTTCGCGCCGATGTCGTGGTTGCCCAGCACCGCCAGCACGGTTTTATCGGCCGGGAAGGCGGGGATCAGGTTAAAAAATGCCAGTGAGTTGGTGGGGATATCCCCATAATCACCGCCCAGGATGATCAGGTCCGTGTCCAGGTCCACCACCTTTTGGACAACAGACAGCGCTTCCTCCTTTTTTAAAAAGGGGCCGTAGTGGATGTCTGACAAAAAGGCAATGGACAGATTGTCAAAGGCCGCGGGCAAGTGAGCGGATTCATAGGTTTCCTCGCTTAAGTGCAGCTGCCCCGCCAGATAAAAGGGATACAGCCATTTCTTGTCCTTGGGGACATTTTTCAGCAAGCGGGGGAAGATGCCTGCCGCGATTTTCTTGATCACAACGACCCTCCGGGATTACATAAAAACCAATGGATGCTTTATTCTACCACAGAATGTATGGAATAAAAGGATGGTGCCTGCTTTGAACATGAAACGAATCCTGCCCATTGCGCTGGTTTTGCTGATCGCAGCGCTGTTCATCATCAATTGGCAAACCGGTAGCTTGCCCGCGCCGGATGTGCCGTCACAGACCGCGGCTTTTGCGGAAACAGTGCAACCAGTTGATACAGGTCCAACACAGCAGCCTGTATCGTCCGAGATTGATGAGGATGGTGTTTACTACACAGCGGAGGATGTCGCGTTTTACCTGCACACCTATCAGAAGTTGCCCAAGAACTATCTCACCAAGCAGGAGGCCAGAGCGCTGGGGTGGAGTGGGGGCGACCTGCGGCCCTATATCAAGGATCACTCCATTGGCGGGGACCGCTTTGGCAACTACGAAGGGCTGCTGCCCAAAAAGGCGGGCAGAATCTATTATGAGTGCGATATCGACGCGCAAAACAAAGCTTCCCGCGGCGCCAAACGGATTGTGTATTCCAATGACGGCTTGATCTATTACACCGATGACCACTACGAAAGCTTCACGCTTTTATATGGAGAGGAATAAGATGCGCATTATCAAACTGGATGGCAGGAAGATGGACACCAGGCAGGCAGCCTGGGCGCATATGAAAGACGCGCTTGGTTTACCAGAATATTTTGGCAACAACCTGGACGCCCTCAGTGACAACCTGGGGGAGATGCGCGATGTCATCATCCAGTTTTCCTATGTCAACGCGGCGCTCAATGCCCTGGGTTCCTATGGCGCCGGCATCCTGCAGGTTTTGCGGGATCAGGCCGACAGCCGGGCGGATTTTGTCCTGAAAACAAGCGCCAATTAGGCGGTTTTGCGCGCCTCCATCACCTGTGCCAGCGTCTTGCCAATGGGCTCCCGGATCACCAGGTCGGCTGACTGATCCAGTTGCGTCGGGTCACGGTTGATGATGACCAGCTTGCCCCGTGACAGCTGCGCGTAATAGGCGGCCGGGTAAACGGAGAGCGAGGTGCCGCCGATAATCAGCAGGTCACTGGCCTGGATATTGTTGACCGCGGTCTGCGTCACCTGCGGATCCAGGCCTTCTTCATACAGCACCACATCCGGGCGAATCATGCCGCCGCAGGCGCATTTTGGTTCCGCTTTTGACGCCAATATAAAATCAATGCCATCATAGGTTTTGCCGCAGCGCATACAGTAATTACGGTGGGTGGAGCCGTGCAGTTCACACACCGCCTTGGAACCAGCTAATTGGTGCAGATTGTCTATGTTCTGTGTCACCACGCAGCGCAGCTTGCCTTCCTTTTCCAATTGCGCAAGCGCCACATGCGCCGCGTTGGGCTGGGCCTTGGGCGCCAGCAGGTTTTCCTTGTAAAACTGATAAAACAGCGCGGGTTCCTTGATGAAGAATGAATAGCTTAAAATGGTCTCCGGCGGAATTACCCGTTTTTGATGGTACAGGCCATCCGCGCTGCGGAAGTCCGGGATCCCGCTTTCAGTGGACACGCCCGCGCCGCCAAAGAACACAATGTAGGACGCTTCGTCAATCATGCCTGCCAGTTTCTGTATATCTGTCATGATGCTTCCTCCAAAATCCATATTCCTTCTGTTATGAGTATACAGTTTTGGGGGAATCGGGTCAAAAAACAGCCTCATTTCATGGATTGCACAAAGGACGTTCGGAAGATTTGTAAGTTTTACCAGTGGTCAAGTTTGATACATGATTGTATAATTCAGGTGACAATATATCAGGTGACTGATATTGGAAAAAGGAGGAGTACCATGGCAAGTGTAACCCTGAAAAACATCTACAAAGTATATCCCGGTAACGTGACGGCGGTCAGCGACTTCACGCTGGATATTGAGGACAAGGAATTTATCGTTCTGGTCGGTCCCTCTGGCTGCGGAAAATCCACCACCCTGCGCATGGTCGCGGGCCTGGAAGAAATCTCCGACGGCGAGCTCTACATCGGTGACAAGCTGGTCAACGACGTCGCGCCCAAGGACCGCGACATCGCGATGGTGTTCCAGAACTACGCGCTGTACCCGCACATGACCGTGTATGACAACATGGCCTTTGGCCTCAAGCTGCGCAAGACCCCCAAAGAGGAAATCAAAAAGCGCGTTGAAGCCGCTGCGCACATCCTGGACATCGAATACCTGCTCAACCGTAAACCCAAGGCGCTCTCCGGCGGTCAGCGTCAGCGTGTTGCACTGGGCCGCGCGATCGTCCGTGAGCCCAAGGTCTTCCTGATGGACGAGCCGCTCTCCAACTTGGACGCCAAACTGCGCGTCGCGATGCGTACCGAGATCACCAAGCTGCATCAGCGCCTGCAGACCACCTTCATCTACGTCACCCATGACCAGACCGAGGCCATGACCATGGGCTCCCGCATCTGCATCATGAAGGACGGCTTCATCCAGCAGGTGGATACCCCGCAAAACAACTACGACCATCCCAACAACAAGTTTGTGGCCGGCTTCATCGGCAGCCCGCAGATGAACTTCTTCGACGTCGTCCTGCAAAAGGAAGGCGACAAGGTGTTCGCGGTGTTTGGCGACAACAAGATCGTCGTGCCCGAAGAGAAGCTGCGCAAGTTCAAGACCGAAGACTTCATCGGCAAGGAAGTTGTCCTGGGCATCCGTCCTGAGAACATCTCCGACAGCCCCGAAGACATCCAGGCGCATCCGGATGCCGGCTTTAAGGTCCACGTCGAAGTCACCGAGCTCATGGGCTCTGAGACCTACCTGTACCTGTCCACCTCCGGCAAGGATGACAACGTCATCGCGCGCGTTGACCCGCGCACCAAGACCGCGGTTGGCGATGACATCACCGTCGTGATGGACACCTCCCGCCTGCACTTCTTCGACAAGGACACCGAGGAAACCCTGCTTAACCGCTAATTTCCACCCTGTCTTATCCCAGCCGCCCAACCGGGCGGCTTTTTTGTGCATGAAAACAAATCATGGCAAATCAGGTTCGTTTGCCAGCATGATAAAGATGATACATTGAGGTCTCTAAATCTTTACATAAGTATTATGAAATGTAAAAAAATGCAAAGCGGCTTTCTAATTTGTATGGTTCTAATGTGGATAGAGACTGGGATAAAGGCGGTAGTTAACCTGTGGATAACTTTGAAAAATAGGGCTTGATTTTTTTGAAAAATGCTGGTCCGTTTGATAAACCGTGCCAAATAGTCGGTTTTTTGTGGATAACCCTGTGGACAATGTGGACAGAACAGGTGTTTGAGCGCGTTCACATCAGTTTTCAATTATACAGACAGGTCCCGGAAAATGTGAACGAACTGCGTCCATTTCTTTTACAAACCCTTGAATATCCTGCTACTTATGCAGTATATTTTGGAATTATGCAGCGCTCTCCTTGTGGATAGTTTTGGGTCATTCCAATGGGCAAAGTGTTTGGGATTGTTTTTTTAGTGGCTATGGTATAATTAAATGGTTGCACGCCATGTGCTTGAATTTTTTTGACAAAGCAGCACGGAGAAGAAATTTGCCGATTCAGATTATCGCGGTGGGAAAGCAGCGGGAAGGCCACCACCAACTGGCGCAGGAATATGAGCGCAGGTTGTCACGCTTTTGTAAGCTCAGCGTGATTGAAGTGCCGGATGAGAAGGACCCGGGCACGGCATCGGACGCCCTGGTCAAACGTGCCCTTGAAGCGGAAGGGAAACGCATCCTGGACAGGATTAAGCCGCAGGATGTGGTGGTTGCCTTGTGTATTGAAGGGCAGATGATGACCAGCGAGGCGCTCAGCCAGCGCGTAAAAACTTGGCACGACCAGTCCCTGTCGGTCAGTTTTGTCATCGGCGGATCGCTGGGATTGGCCGATGAGGTGATCAGGCGGGCGGATCTTAAGATGTCGCTGTCCCGGATGACCTTCCCGCACCAATTGGCCAGGGTGATGCTACTGGAGCAGCTGTACCGCTCCTATAAAATTATTTCCGGTGAAAGGTACCATAAATAGATGCGTTTGCTGCAATTACGGCTCCATCAGTTCCGCTCCTATGAGCAACTGACCTTGATGCCGCCGCCGGGCATCACCATTTTGATTGGGGAAAATGGGGCAGGGAAGACCAACCTGTTGGAGGCCATCCACCTGTGCTGCCTGGGGCGCAGTCACCGCACCAGCAACGACCGGGACATGATCCGCATCGGCAGTACCACCTGCGCGGTGCACGCGCGTGTTGCCCGCACCAGCGTTCAGGATGAGGTGGGGGTGCGGCTTTTCGCTGCGCAGGGGGAGCGCAAGATCGTCTTTGTAAACGGCAAAACGGTGCCGCGCATGGGGGAATTGATGGGGCATATGACCTGCGTGATGTTCTCCCCGGAAGACCTGGACCTGGTCAAGGGCGCGCCCAAAGGCAGGCGGGTCTTTCTGGACATGCTGCTCTCCCAAAGCCAGGCTGCATATTTCTATGCCCTGCAGCATTACAACGGCATATTGCGCCAGCGCAATGCGCTGCTGAAGGAAATCGCGCGCGGCAGGGCAGAGGCTGGCATGCTGGATATCTGGGATGAGCAGTTGGCCAAGGCGGCAGCGCCCATTGTAATCCAACGGCGGGACGCGGCAAACGCCATCAGCGAGCTGGCGACGGAGCACTATACCTTTATTGCCGGCCGCAAGACCGAGCGCTTCTTCCTGCGCTATCAGGGCACCTTCATGGACAGCCTGGATCCGGAAGCCGATATGCGCAAGCGGCTTGCGGCATCCAGAGAGGACGATTTGAGGCGCTTGTCCACCGGCCCCGGGCCGCACCGGGATGACTTGCAGCTGATGCTCAGCGGCAACGATATGCGCGCCTTCGCCTCCCAGGGGCAAGCCAGGACGGCTGCCCTCGCCATGCGGCTGGCACAGATTGATATCTTAACCCGCGCGCACAAGGAAACCCCGCTATTGCTGTTAGATGACGTGATGAGTGAGTTGGATGAAGGGCGGCAGGCGCGCTTGTTGGTGCGCCTGGACCGGATGCAGACGCTGCTCACCTGCACGGAGCTAAACAGCATACAAAATGTCCGCCCCTCCTGCGTGCTTACAGTGAAGGGCGGAACGGTCAAAGCCATATAGTTTACAGGCGTGGCAGGCTGCGTACAGCGGCACGCCAGCGCGCTTGGTATACTTCGGCGGAGGGCAGCCTGTCTTCCGCTTTTTGTTTGACAGCATTTGCGGCAAGCTCATACAAGGCAGCCCCTGCGGTCCAGTCACCAGGTGCCCTGGTGCTTTGATTGCCAAAGAAGGTGAAGGCCAGAGCGCCCAACGCGTAGACATTGGCATATTCATCCAGCGCCGCGCCAATCACATAGCCTTCCGGCGGGATATACCAGCTGGTGCCCGGCAGCTTGGGATGGGGAACACGCGCGGGAAACTGCTCAAAATAGCTGAGGGAGGAGAGCAGCGGGCGCTTTTTCTCAAAATCTATCAGCACATGATGGTCAGACAGGCCAGCGATCAGAAAATCCTTTCTGGAAGCCTGTACCAAGGCATCCATCAGTTGATCATACAGGGCCAGTTTGTCAATTAATGCAAGCGCGTGCAAATGCTCCATATGCAAACGCAGGGGCGCCAGCGCGAAGCCGTCAAACCATGAAAAGACCAGCCCATAGCCCTGGGGCGTTTGAAACTCATGCAGCACATGATTGAGCGCGGGGTGCGCAAGCTGCAGGTGTTTGGGGTAGGCTGCGCGCAAGCGGTCCACAGCCGCTTGTGTGTCACCCGCGTACATCATGGTGGGGGCGCCGGCGTATTTGATAAAGTATTTTCGCTCCCCATCATCCACGCCAAAGCACAGGTTGCCGGAAATCAGCTGATCAAACACACAAAAGACTCGGCCGAAATCCTGCAGCCAGGACAGGTCATGCCAGGATTTCAGCTGGATCTTCAGATTGTCATGAACAATGGTGATCATGCGTGTTTAATACCTGGTTCGTCATGGGTGCGGGTGACATGGTGGATCCATTTATCGCCCTTCAAGCGCCGGTTGGCGATGATCCATTTGAATGTCTGGTCCACACGCGTTAAGAAATACACCCAATGAAGCGGCAGCTTGAGCACAAACGCGCCAATGAAGGCCGAGGGCAGCACGATCAACCAGCCGCAGATCATGTCCACCATCATCACAAAGCGGTTGTCGCCCGCGCCCCGGTTAATGCCCACAAAGCAGGAAGCGTGATAGCTGGTGCCAATGAGCGTCAGCACGCACACATTGACCTTCTTGACCGCCAAATCCGTCGCTTCGGGCGTTAAGCCATACAGGCTGATAAAGGGCTTTCGAATCAGGAAAACCAGCCCCGCCATCACAACGCCGAAGATCAAGAACATGATCTGAATGGTTTTTGAGTATTCCTTGACAAGCTTGATGTTGTTTTCACCCACAGCCTTGCCCACCATCACCGCGGCGCCGCCGGCCAAGGCAAAGGTAAACAGGGTGCCCAGGTTCATCAGGGAATCCACCACGCCGGCTGCGTTGCTCATCAGGATGCCCAACTGGCCGATGATGACCATCTTGAGCATACCGATGATGGCCCACTGCGCGTCCGTAATGCCAACAGGCAACCCAAAGCGGGCAAAGTCCTGCCAGGCCCAGGCCTTTTGATGGCGGATAAAGCCAACAGAAAATGGCATTGCTTTTTGCACGCGGGTGCAGTACCAGATGACAATCAGCATCTCAATCAGGCGCGCCAATAAGGTGGCAATGGCGGCGCCCTGCACCCCCAGGGCAGGCAGGCCCAGCTTGCCAAAAATTAAGATGTAATTGAGCCCCACATTGGTAAAGAGGGAGACCACCGTTGAGTAGATGGTGATGCGCACAATCTCAATGCCCTTGAGCATGCCAATCAAACAGGCGGTCACCGCGTAGGGCAAATAGGAGAAGGAAACCAGCGGCAAATAGCGCAGCGCGATGCTGACGGCTTCTGTCTCCCGTTTGTTGATGACGATGTGCAAGATGTCACGTGGGAATAATTGAATGAAAAGAATGAAGACAGCAGCCACACCCATGGCCATCAGCATCACGCTGGCGGAAACCGCCTTGATGCTGTTGGTGTCCTTCTTTCCCCAGTATTGGGAAACCAATACAATGGAGCCGCTGGCAAGGCCGGTTAAAAAAGCGATGGCCAGGTTGGTGATGCTGTTGGACTGCACAACCGCAGCAAATGACAGGCCACGCGCGTCCAGTTGGCTCACCATCAAGTTATCCGCCAGCACAATCAGCAGGTTGATGACCGCCTGAAAGGCCGCCGGCAAGGACAGCCGGAGGATGGTTTTGTAAAATTCACGGTCTTTAATCATGCTATCCCTCGTTGTTTGCTATGCGCATTATAGCAATGCGCCACCTTATGGTCAATCAATCACAAGCAAATACAACACAAAACCACGGCTCTGCTATGAATTTGTACAGAATCAATTTAAACATGCCGTATTTTTCTCAAAAACGGGACAGTTTGCGGGAAGTTTCCATGTATTTGCAGGGCTTGTTACAGATGTTTCAATCACCTAATACCGGGTAACAATAAAGTACAACCACGACTTAAGGAGGAGTACAATGAAACACAATTTACCCGCACTGCCTTACGCGTATAACGCGCTGGAGCCATATATCGACGAACAGACCATGACCATCCACCACACCAAGCACCACCAAGCCTACATCGATAACCTGAACAAGGCCATCGAGGGGACGGAGTTTGCGGACTGGTCCATTGAGGACATCATCAAGAAGCTGGACAAGCTGCCTGATGACATCAAAACCGCGGTACGCAATAACGGCGGCGGCCACATCAACCATAGCCTGTTCTGGGAGATTATGGGGCCAAACGGCAAAGGTAAGCCGGATGGTGAGTTGGCAAAGCAAATTGACGCCGCCTTTGGCAGCTTTGAGGACTTCCAGAAGGAGTTTGAAAACGCCGGCAAGACACAGTTTGGCTCCGGCTGGGCCTGGCTGGTAGTGGACAACGGCAAGCTGGCTGTCACCAAAACCCCCAACCAGGACAACCCGCTCACAAACGGCAAAAAGCCCATCCTGGGCGTTGATGTCTGGGAGCATGCCTACTACCTGAAGTACCAGAACCGCAGGCCGGAGTATCTCAGCAATTTCTGGAAAGTGGTCAACTGGGACGAAGTGAGCAAACGTTACGAAGAAGCTATCAAGTAAGCATTCATACGCAGGCAAAAGGTGGCGCGATCGCGCCGCCTTCTTGCTTGTCGACAAAGTGTCTGCGGACACTTTGTCGGTTTGGAGGAACCGGCATTTTCGCTTGCGAGCTGTGCTCGCGGTCAGCGAAAATGCGTGGAATGCATTGCTACGCAATGCCCCGCCCGAGCGGCA
>DUQZ01000059.1 GCA_012837525.1 Clostridiales bacterium
GGCCCCTGGTCCCCAGCATTGAGCAGCGCATGTACATCATCATGGTCATCCTTGGCCTGCTGCGCTGGACCAACCTGGCGTTCCTCATCCGCGCGCAGATTCTGGCGCAGCGCGAGATGGAATATGTCACCGCGGCCAAGGCGCTGGGCGTCAAGGAACACGGGATCATCTTCAAACACATCATTCCCAACGTCATTTCCATCATCCTGGTTAACGCGACCCTGGCTTTTGCCAGCAGCATGCTGACAGAAAGCTCGCTCTCCTTCCTGGGCTTTGGCATTATTCCGCCCACGCCCACCTGGGGTAACATGTTAACCGGCGCAAATGACTCCCTCGTCATCCAGCAGTTCTGGTGGCGCTGGGTCTTCCCCTCGCTGATCTTCAGCATCTGTACTATCTGCATCAACCTCATTGGGGACGGCCTCCGGGACGCCATTGACCCCAAGAGCAATGAGCGCTGAGGAGGAACCGTCAATGGCATTGCTTGAAATCAAAAACCTCAAAACCTATTTCACCACCAAGCGTGGTATCATCAAAGCGGTAAATGACGCCAGTTACGCCGTTGAAGCGGGCAAGACCCTGGGCATCGTCGGCGAGTCCGGCTCCGGCAAGAGCGTGTCGGCCCTCAGCGTCTTAAAGCTGCTGGACGGCAACGGCTATATCGAAAGCGGCCAGATCCTGCTGGACGGCCGGGACATCACCAACCTGAGCCTGCAGGAGATGTATAAGATCCGCGGCAACGATATCTCCATGATCTTCCAGGAGCCCATGACCAGCTTAAACCCGCTGTTTACCGTGGAGCGCCAGGTCGCGGAAACCTTTATCATCCATCAGGGCATGAGCAAAAAACAAGCGCGGGAAAAGGTGGTTGACATCCTGCGGGACGTGAAGATTCCCAACCCGCACATCGTTGCCAAGCAGTACCCGCACCAGCTGTCCGGCGGCATGCGCCAGCGCGTGATGATCGCGATGGCCCTGGCCTGCAAGCCCAAGCTGCTCATCGCGGATGAGCCCACGACGGCGTTGGACGTCACCATCCAGGCGCAGATTTTGAAGCTGATGAACGAGCTGAAGGAGGAGCGCAAGACCTCCATCATGTTCATCACCCATGACCTGGGCGTCATCAACCAGATGGCGGACGACGTGGCGGTCATGTACTGCGGCCAGGTGGTCGAAAAGGCCCCGGTGCGCGTAATGTTTGACAAAAAAACCAAGTATTCACACCCCTATACCGAGGGGCTGATGCTGTCCATCCCCCGATTGGATACCCCAGCCAACGCAAAACTGGAGGTCATCCCCGGCGCTGTCCCCCATCCGCTGGACCTGCCCAAGGGCTGCAAGTTCGCGCCCCGGTGCAAGTACGCCACTGACAAGTGCAGGGAAGAAGAACCGCAGATGGTGGAAGTGTCCAAGAACCAAGAAATCCGTTGTTTCTATCCCGAGAAGGAGAAGCGCCATGGCTGAGAATCCCATTCTGTTTAAAATTACCAACCTGAAGCAATACTTCCCGCTCAAGAGCAAGGGCATGTATGTCAAGGCCAATGACGGCATCACCGTCAACATCTATGAGGGGGAGACCCTGGGCCTGGTGGGCGAGTCCGGCTGCGGCAAATCCACCATGGGGCGCACGCTGCTGAAGCTGTATAATGCCACAGACGGCAAGATCATGTACAACGGCCGCACCCTGCTGCAGGTGGCCCCGCAGTACGCCTTTAAAACCATCAAAAACTTGAAGGCCAACAAAGCCAAGATGCTGAAGCTGCAGGAGGAGTGCGAGCGCCTGGAAGCCCAGGCCAAGAAAAAGGGCTGGACGGATGAGGACGCGCCCGAAACCGAGGAGCGTTTCCGTGCCCTGACCGCGTTGGCGGAAGCGCGCAAGCAGGCCTTTGACGCCACCTTTGACATTACCAGCATCATCGGCGGCCTGGTCATTCTGGATGACCTGGACCCGGTCATCGCCGTGTACCAGGAGCTGTTTGACGCGGCGCGCGAGCACAAGAACATCTACGTCAAGCGCAAGGACAACAAGGTAGACCTGGAGGACCTGCGCTACCGCAACGCGCACAAGCCCTCCGCCAGCCGTGAGAACAAGATCAAGGCGCTGGAGAAGGAGCGCGAGGACATCATCAACAAGATGCTTCAAAAGGATGAGCAAATGCGCGCCATCCAGATGAAGATTGACCAGCTGCGCGAGCCCTACATGAACGACCCGCTGTTTATGGAATATGACGCGGACCGCGAAGGCGCGGTGGACCTGGCCCGGCTGACCTACAGCGAGATGCGTGATTTGCGCGTGGATATGCAGCTGATCTTCCAAGACCCGTACTCCTCCCTGGACTCCCGCATGACGGTGGGGCAGATCATCGGCGAGGGGATGCTGGCGCACCGGCAGTTTAAGCGCAATGACGACCGGATGAAGGAGCGCGTGCTGCAGGTGATGGAAGACTGCGGCCTGGCGCCCTACTTCCTGCACCGCTACCCGCACCAGTTTTCCGGCGGCCAGCGCCAGCGCATTGGCATCGCCCGCGCGCTCTCCCTCTCCCCCAAGTTTGTGGTCTGTGACGAGGCGGTTTCCGCGCTGGACGTGTCCATCCAGTCCCAAATCATCAACCTGCTGCAGACCTTGAAAGACAGGGATCACCTGACCTACCTGTTCATCACCCATGACCTGGCGGTGGTGAAATACATCTCTGACCGCATCGCGGTGATGTACCTGGGCGTGATTGTGGAATTGGCCAACACCGAGGACATCTTCGCCTGCCCCATGCACCCCTATACCGAGGCGCTGCTCTCCGCCATCCCCACCGCGGATGAGAACGAAGCCCGCGAGCTGGTGGTACTGGAAGGCGACATCCCCTCCCCCGTCAACCCGCCGCCCGGCTGCAAATTCCACACCCGCTGCAAGTACGCGACCGACATCTGCATGCACGTGGTGCCCGAATTGATCGAAGTGGTACCCGGGCACATGGTGGCCTGCCACCACCGTCTGGAGAGCACCTGTGAGACGGAATACATTGAAAGTCAGGCTGCTGCCGTAGCCGAAGGTACAGAACAATGATGTTTAGACGCAGCATCGAGCGCGCGCTTGCCTTCCTCAAGGAATGGCGGGCCAAGCGTGACGCCGAGCGCCACGGGATCCCCTATGAGGATGACATGCACCTGGAAAAAGGCGACAGAAGGGCCATGCTGATTTCGGCCTTCCTGGTGCTGATCCCCGCCGTCATCCTGGTGCTGGGCATCATGGTGCTGGTGGTGTGGCTGTTCTTCTTCCGGTAAATCAAACAATAACTTGACACAAAAAACCTGCCCGAGCGGCAGGTTTTTTGAGTTTGTCGACAAAGTGTCTGCGGACACTTTGTCGGTTTGGAGGAACCGGCATTTTCGCTTGCGAGCTGTGCTCGCGGTCAGCGAAAATGCGTGGAATGCATTGCTACGCAATGCCCCGCCCGAGCGGCA
>DUQZ01000060.1 GCA_012837525.1 Clostridiales bacterium
CTACTCAAACTGGAAGACATGGCTGACCCGCCTGATTCTGCGATAAAGAGGTGTTATTTGCGCTTGACGGATGCCCGTTGGGGTGCTATTATCTCTATTGCACCCGGTCTGTTGGCTCAGTTGGTAGAGCACATCGTTCACATCGATGGGGTCACTGGTTCGAGTCCAGTACAGACCACCACAACCGCCGTCATGGCGGTTTTTTAAACAGTTTTTATCTTAGCTTATCTACAGGAGTTTTGTGAATTGATGAAGTATTTGACAGAGCGGGATGGCGTTGTTGTACGGGGTAAACAGGTTGGCCGCAAGCTGGGCGTGCCCACGGCCAATATTCCTTATGTGCCTGGCGAAACCAACCTGCCGGATGGGGTGTATGTCGCGGACCTTGTCCTGCTGGATCAAAACAACCGCGTGGTGCAGGGCGTGCTCAACCAGGGAGACCATCCCACGGTACCTGGCGGCTTGCCCACCATCGAGATTCACTTGTTTGATTTTGATGAGGAATTATATGACCAGCGCGTGCGCGTGCGCTATTTGCACTTCATCCGTCCGGAATTAACCTTTGATACCAAGGAAGCGATGCGGGTTGAAATGATGGAAGACATCAGAATCGCCAAAGAATGGTTTGCCGCGCATTAAAAAAGTGATTGCGCGACCTTCAGCATCCGCCGCAGCTGCGCTTCCTTCTCTGCGCTGCCGGTGCTGATGATGTCAATCTGCGCAAGCTGATGCGGGCTTGCCAGTAAACCCTGTTCTGACAATCTTTTGATCAATTGCCGCGTGACCCCATCATTGCTGTCCAACAGCCTTGTGCCCGCCGGCAAATGGGCCGTGATCGTGTCTTTTAAAAACAAATAGTGTGTGCAGCCCAGCACAACAGAATCGATTACCTGGTCCTGGTACGGCGCGAACAAATCAGCCAGATAGCGATGCAGAGCGGGGCTGTCCAGCTCCTCCCGCTCCACAAAATCCATCAAGCCAGGGCTGGGCAGGGAGGCAGCGTTCTGACCGTATTTCTCAAACAAACTGCGGTATTTTTGGCTCTTCACAGTAAGCGGCGTCGCCAACACTAAAATCAGCCCATCTTGGTGCGTATCATAGGCCAGTTTCAAGGCGGGCTCAATCCCAATAACAGGGAATTGGTAGGCATCCCGCAAGGCATTGATGCCCGCGCTGGTCGCGGTGTTGCAGGCAACCACCAAGGCTTTGATGCCGCGGTTCGTCAATTGTTTGACCGCGTCCATCGTCAATGCGCGTACCTGGGCATCACTTTTTGTCCCATAGGGCGCGTGCGCGCTGTCACCCAGGTAGACAAACCGCTCGTTGGGCAGTTGTTTCATTGCGGCAGCCAGCATGCTCAGTCCGCCGATGCCGCTGTCAAAAAAACCAATCGGTAAATCCTTGCTCATACTGCCTCCCCGAAAAATTATAACACACCGCAAAAACCGCGCTCAAGCAGCCTTTACCTGTATGCTACAATGACAGGACGATGTTTGGAGGACGCGATGAGGGTACACATTCCGGATTTTAACTTAAAACTAACCGCCAACAGCGGGCAGTCCTTCCGCTTTTATGAGGTGGATCAACACCATTTTGAGATCATTGCCTTTCGTCGCCGCTTAGCAATCAGTGATCTGGGCGCGGATATGTTTGATTTTGACTGCAGTCCAAACGAGTTTGAACAAATCTGGCAATCGTATTTTGATCTGCAACGGGATTACACAAAGCTTGAAGGCATGATACCGCATCCGGACAGCTACATCGCAAAGGCATACTCGTACGCGAAAGGACTGCGTATCCTGCGCCAGGAAGCTTTTGAAACAGTCATCGCGTTCATTATTTCCCAGCGCAAATCCATTCCAGCCATCAAAGGCTGCATGGCACAGTTGGCCGCGCGGTTTGGAGACCCGATTGATGATAAAACCTTCGCGTTTCCCACACCCGCACAATTGGCCGCGGCGGACGAAGCCGGTCTGGCCGCCTGCGGGCTGGGATACCGCGTGAAATATGTCAAAGGCACTGCCAAAATGATTGCGGATGGCATAGTGGATGAATCAGCGATTGGCGCGCTGGCGGATGAGCAGCTGGAGGAGGAACTGTTAAAGCTGCCTGGCATTGGCCGGAAAGTGGCCGCCTGCATTATGCTGTTTGCCTACCAGCGCATGGATTCCTTCCCCATAGATGTGTGGATTCAGCGGGTGTTTGAAGCGGAATTTCAAGACGGCTTCCCGTTTGAGCAGTTTCAAGGGGTCAGCGGCATCATCCAGCAGTATCTGTTTTGCTATGCAAGGCATCAGGCTGGAAGAGGATAGACCGTAATAACTTGTAAACAAAATGACACAACGCTATAATACAAGTCTACACCGCACTTGAGAGGGGACGCAGATGGAAGGCATCAGCTTAAAGGACACGCGCAATCAACGGATTCACATGGTAGGCATCGGCGGCGCCAGCATGGCTGGTTTGGCAGAGATGCTCTATCATGATGGCTATCTGGTGTCCGGCAGTGATTCGGCGGAGAGTTACGCCTTAAAGCGTCTGCGCGGCTTCAACCTGGACGTGCGGGCTGGCCATCACCCTGAGATGGTTGACGGTGCGGGGCTGTTGGTGTATTCCGCCGCCATCGCGGTGGATGACCCGGAGCGCGTGGAAGCGCGGCGGCTGGGCATTCCGCAGATGGAGCGCGCTGTCCTGCTGGGTGAAATCATGCAGGACGCGGCCCGCCAGGTCTGCGTCTGCGGCACACACGGCAAGACCACCACCACGGCCATGCTGGCCCAGATGCTGCACGAAATTGACGCGGACCCCACCGTCCATTTGGGCGGCAGCCTGGATGCCATTGGCGGCAGCATCCGTATTGGTGACAGTGGTCTGTTCGTAGCCGAAGCCTGTGAGTTTAACCGCAGCTTCCTGCATATGCCGGTTACCATGGCGCTGCTGCTCAACATCGAGGTAGACCATCTGGACTGCTATGGCACGATGGATGCGGTGGAAGCCGCCTATGTGGCGTTTTTGGAGCACTTGCCGGATGACGGAAAGGTGCTGGCATTGGGCGATGACGAGCGCGTGTCCAGGGTGTTGAGTCAGTTAACCCCCAAAAACCGCGTTATTTATACATTTGGCAATCAGCCGGATTTTGACTATTCCTTCGCCCAGTTGGAGTTTGACCAGAAAGGCAACGCGTTTTTTGATGTGCGCTACCAGGGCAACACGCTGTGCCCGGTCAATCTGCGTGTGCCAGGCCTGTACAACGCGCTGCATGCCCTGGTCGCCATTGCCGCTGTGCATCAGTTGGGGTTTGATACCAAACAAGCCGCGGCATCCCTTGCCAACTATACCGGCGCCCGCCGGCGCTTTGAGCATACCGGTGTTGTGAAGGGGATGGACTTATACCATGATTATGGGCATAACCCGGCAGAAATGCGCGCCGCAATCGACATGGCCAGGCTACAAAACAGGCGGGTGATTGCAGTGATGCAGCCGCATACCTACAGCCGCGTCAAGACTTTGTTTGATGAGTACCTTACCTGCACCAAACAGGCGGACATCACCCTGGTGACAGATATTTACGCAGCCCGTGAAAAGGCCCCGGGGGACATCAACACCCCCATGCTGATAGACGGCATGACAGCACATGGCGTGACAGCCTATCATACCCCCGGGTTTGATGAGACAGAAGCCTGGCTGCTGAAGAACGGTCAACCCGGTGACCTGGTTATCACCATGGGGTGCGGTAATATCAACCTGCTCAATGACCAGATGCAGGAAAACGAAAAGCAACGAACAGCCGCTGGCAACTAACGGAGGGAACATGGCAAGAAAACGGCTTGATAACATAAGGAATTTTTGCATTATCGCGCACATTGACCACGGCAAAAGCACGCTGGCAGACCGGATTCTGGAAAAAACCGGCGCGTTTGAGCTGCGTCAGATGACCGACCAGGTGCTCGACAGCATGGAGTTGGAGCGCGAGCGCGGCATCACCATCAAGTCAAAGGCTGTCAACATGACCTACAAGGCCAGGGACGGGCACACCTATGTCCTCAATTTGATTGACACACCCGGCCATGTGGACTTCACCTATGAGGTCAGCCGCGCGCTAGCAGCCTGTGAAGGCGCGCTGTTGGTTGTGGACGCAACCCAGGGGGTGGAAGCCCAGACCCTGGCCAATGTTTATCTTGCCCTGGAGCATGACCTGGAGACCATCCCGGTCATCAACAAAATTGACTTGCCCAGCGCGCAGCCGGAGGAAGCCAAAAAAGAGATAGAGGACTTGATCGGCCTGTCCGCCGAGAACGCGCCCCTGGTATCCGCAAAGATGGGGCTAGGAATTGAAGAAGTACTGGAAGCCATCGTCACCCAGGTGCCCCCGCCCGAAGGGGATGAGGATGCCCCCTTGCAAGCGCTGGTATTTGACGCGATGTATGACAACTACAAGGGCGCCATCTGCTACGTTCGCATCATGAATGGTGTATTGACGCCTGGCATGCGCATGCGCATGATGCAAACCGGCGCGGAATTTGATGTGGTGGAGGTAGGCAAGCTGATACCAGGCTTTGCCCCCTGTGATGCCTTAAAGGCCGGAGAGGTCGGCTACGTCAGCGCGTCCATCAAGGAAGTGCGCGATACCCGTGTGGGGGATACCATCACCAATGCCGCAGCGCCCGCGAAAGAGCCGCTGCCCGGCTACAAAAAAGCAGTTCCCATGGTGTACTGCGGTATCTATCCTGCCGATGGCGCGGATTATCCCGCCCTGCGTGACGCGCTTGAGAAACTGCGCATGAATGACGCGTCCCTGACCTTTGAAGCGGAGACCAGCTCTGCCCTGGGCTATGGCTTCCGCTGCGGTTTCTTGGGCTTGTTGCATATGGAAATCATCCAGGAGCGCCTGGAGCGCGAGTTTGACCTGGGGCTGATCACAACCGTGCCCAACGTTATTTATGAAATTGTCAAAACCAACGGCGAAACCGTGCACGTGGACAACCCCAGCAATCTGCCGGACATTGGCGAGGTGGATGTCATGCGTGAGCCCTTTGTGCTCTCCACCATTTTTACACCCCAGGAGTATGTGGGCACTTTGATGGAATTGTGCCGGGACAAGCGCGGCGTGTTCAAGGACATGCAGTATGAAGGCGAGCGGGTGAAGCTCACCTATGATATGCCGCTCAATGAGGTCATTTACGATTTCTTTGACCAGCTCAAAAGCCGCAGCCGCGGCTATGCCTCCCTGGATTATGAGCTGACCGGCTACCAGGACAGCGAACTGGTAAAGCTTGATTTCCTCCTCAACGGGGAGATTTGCGACGCTTTTACCATGATTGTCCACAAGGACAAAGCCTACGCGCGTGCCCGCAACATCGCCGAAAAACTGAAGGATGTCATCCCGCGCCAGCAGTTCGAGATTCCCATCCAGGGCGCCATTGGCGGCAAGGTTATCGCGCGTGAAACAGTCAAGGCTGTGCGCAAGGATGTGTTGGCCAAGTGCTATGGCGGCGATATCTCAAGAAAAAAAAAGCTGCTTGAGAAGCAAAAGGAAGGCAAGAAGCGCATGCGCAAGTTTGGCAGCGTGGAATTGCCCAGCGAAGCCTTCATCGCGGTCCTCAAAATGGGGGATGATTGATTTTGACAACCCCTGTTTTGAAACAATTTAAGGGTAATAATTTATGAAATGTCCTGCTTGCGGCCATTGGAACCGCGCCAGTTTCCCCAAATGCTTCAAATGCGGTGAGCCTTTGCATCACCTGCATGAGGAGGTCGTGGAAACCCCTGCTGAGGAATTGACAAGAACGGGCCCAATCACCACAGATGGCCCGACTGTCATCCAATTTGATGAGCAGGGAAACGAAATTGTCAAGACGGACAAGCTGGACAAGCTTGCCCAGGAAATGCTGAACCTGCATGAGCGCAAGCGGCTGGGCGAAAAAAAGCAAAAAGAACTGCGCTCCCGCGGCGCGCAGCGGGGCTTCGCGCCCTCGGGCACCCGGGTTTCCGGCGTATCCAGGCGCAGCCGCTTTTTTGCGGACCCCAAGGCACAGCGAAAAAAACAGGAAGAGTGGATGTCCGAGCAAAGCCGTGTGGATTATGACGGCTTTATCGACCAGCCTACCTATTACACCATCGCGGGAGATGACGTCAATTACGCGGAACGTTCCTCCACCGCGACCAATATGTATGGCAGCATGAATGTGCCGCTGCCCAAAGGCAAGCGCAAACGGGTGATTGGACGTCCGCGTGTGTTGATTTATCTTGCCCTGGCACTGACACTCATCGCTGGATTTATTGTGCTGTACCAATATGTTATCTCACCCTGGGTCATCAGCAGAACCATGGCGTCTGATGAGCCGGAGCCCATCATCTCCGCTTCCATCCTGGATGATCTGGCGGCGCACACCATCTCCATCCCGGCGCCGGAAGGCGCGCAGATCTATATCAAAGAACTGCGAAAGAACTACATTGTTACAGGCGGATACGCCACCTTCCAGGTGCCGGATTATTTCTGGTATGAGCTCATGGAGAACCTGACCCAGGAAACCATGGATGTGGAGCTGACGCCGTTCATCAGAACCAGCTCCGGCGAGCAAAAGCAGATGGACCCTGTCCGCTATACGATTGAAATCCCTTTGTCACCCATCACTTTGATCAACCCGGATGTCACCCACCTTGAGGTGAGTACCCCAGTGTACAACGTGCGCTTCCAGGTGATGCAAAACAGCAGGGTGCTGATTAACAACGAGGACTACTCCTCCTATGTCAACATGCAAAACGGCCTGATTAGCTACAACGCGGCGGTTCAGCCCATCGGCAACAACCTGATCACCATCTCCGTGCGCAGCCAGTATTACAGGGAGAACACGGTGGAGCTTAACATCTACCGCGAGGTGCAGGACATCCCGCTGGATCTGGCCAGCACGCTGGATGACAGAAGTTCCGAACCTGAAATGACCATCCGCGCGACCACCAGGGCGGGCGCCTCAATTACGGTATTGAGCCCGCACAAGGAGTTGGATACCTCACTCCTTGGCAGCACAGGGGAATTCAATTTCAAAGCGGTGTTTTCAAAGATTGGCACCAACACGATTGAAATCCGCGCGGATTTCCCGGATAAAAAGCCGACAACCGTCAAATATGACGTGTACTATCTGCCGGTTCCGGACATCTATACCAAGAAGGCCTGGGCGCTGGACGCTGCCTGGGGCTATCCGGATTTGCTGGCCAACATGAATACCCGTATCGCCAACACGCAGATCTATACCTTTACGGGCCCCATTAAGGAAATCATCAGTACACGCCCGCAATTGGCCATCTTTGATGTGACAGATGGCAGTGGGAATGAGCTGCTGGTCCTGTGCGAAAACCAAACCAGAACACACTGGAAACTGGGTGAGCGCTACTGGATCTTCGGCGATGCTTATGGCATGTACGGCAGCATTCCGCGCCTGATTGCCCGCTACACCTATACCGCCAAAGAGAAGAAATAACTGCAGATTGCCTTGTTTTTTGCATGAATTGTGAATGCTTGATATTTTATTGATTAGATGCTATCATTCAAATGTTGATTTTACGTAGGGGGATGACCTGATGACCACTGTACAGACCATTTTTACCGTTTTGTTGTTAATTTCGTCCTTAAGCCTGATTGTTTCCGTCCTGCTCCAAAAGGGTGATGCTGATGGCATCAGCGCTTTGGGCGGCGGCAGCAGCAGCGACAGCTTCTTTGGCAGAAACAAGGCCAAATCTGTGGAAGGCCGGCTGGCCATGCTCACCAAGGGCAGCGCCATCGCGTTTGTCGTTTTAGGTTTGATTTTAATTCTTGTCTGATACTTAAGGACGCAAGAAAGCTGACGCCAGGCGCCGACTTTTTTCTTTCCAGCAGGTTTTTCGCAGATGATCCTTGATATTGCGCATGTTTCAAAATCCTTTGGCACAGACCTTGTGCTGAAGGATGTTTCTTTGCGTGTGCAGGCCAAGGACCGTATCGGCCTGGTGGGTGTGAACGGCAGCGGAAAGAGCACGCTGCTCAAAATCATCAACCAGGATCTGCAGGCGGATGAGGGCATCATCAACAGCCAGCGCGGCATCAAGATTGGCTACATGACGCAAATGTTTATGCCCAAAGCGGGCAGGTCTGTGCTGGAAGAAGCGCAGGACGCGCTTGCGCATTTCCATGATCTTGAGCGCAAACTCCGCGCCCTGGAGCAGCAGATGAGCGAGCCTGCCCACCAAAACAGCATGGATGCCATCATGCATGACTATGCCCGGCTCACAGAGCAGTTTGAGCGGGGCGGGGGATATGAGGCCAACTCACAGGTGCAGGGCGTTTTGTATGGCCTTGGATTTACACAGGAGCAGCTTGAGCAGGAAGCCGCCACGCTTTCCGGTGGGGAGCTGACCAAACTGGGGCTTGCCAATCTCCTTTTACAGAAGCCTGATGTATTGCTGCTGGATGAGCCCACCAACCATTTGGATATGGAGACCATGGCTTGGCTGGAAGGCTTTTTAAACGAATACGATGGCGCGGTCATTGTGGTATCCCATGACCGCTACTTCCTGGATGCCGTGTGCACCGGCATCACCGAGCTGTTGTTTGGTGTGAGTGAACACTATCAGGGCAATTATTCCAACTACCTCACACAGCGGGATGAGCGCTTCAAGGTACGCAACAAAGCCTATGAGTTGCAGCAAAAAGAGATCATGCGCCAGCGCGCCATCATCGCCCGCTTCCGCAGCTTTAACCGCGAAAAATCCATCCGCGCGGCAGAAAGCCGCGAGAAAGCGCTGCAGCGCATGGAATTGTTGGAGCGGCCTGATGAGGAAAAGCAGGTTCAGTTTCGGTTTGAAACCAAACGCCTGATTGGCGATATCGCGCTGGAAGCAGAAGGCCTGTCAAAATCCTACGGGGAACGAACCCTGTTTTCGGACCTTTCCTTAAACATCAGGGGTGGGGACCGTATCGCCTTAATCGGCGCCAATGGCATTGGCAAGACCACGCTGATTCGCTGCATCATGGGCAAGGAATCATTTGACACGGGTGAGGTGCGCTTTGGCAACAAGGCGCAGGTGGGGTACTATGACCAGCGGCAGTTGGATTTAAACCTGGAGAATGATGTGCTCAACGAGGTGTGGGACGCCTTCCCTACCCTCAACCAGACGCAAATCAGAAACGCGTTGGGCTTGTTCCTCTTTCGTGGGGATGATGTTTTTATGCCCATCCACCTGCTTTCCGGTGGGGAGCGCGCCCGGGTGAGCCTGGTCAAGCTGATGCTGAAGAAGGATAATTTTTTAATCCTGGACGAACCCACCAACCACCTGGATGCGGACAGCAGAGAAGCGCTGGAGCACGCGCTGGAGGGCTTTGAAGGCACCATCCTGGCAGTATCACACGACCGGTATTTTATCAACCGGTTTGCCAACAAGGTGTTTGTGTTGCAAGATGGCGGCATCAGCGCCTATCACGGCAATTACAACGATTATCAGGCAGAGCTAAACCGCCTGGCGACAGCTGCTGATGCAGCCCATCCTGACAAGACCCGTACGGAGCTTGCCAAGGAACGCAGGGCCATGCGCATGAGGGAGGAAGAACAGCATCGTTTGCGCGGCAACATCAAACAGGCGGAAGAAGCGGTGCACGCGGCTGAGGAGGAGTATAACCTGGCCGTCCAGGCGCAGGCGGATCCTGATATTTATATGGATCCTATCAAAGCCGCGCAGCAGGGCGCCTTATGCAATCGCTTGCAGGAGCAGGTGGAAACCTTGTTCTCACAGTGGGCACAGGCAGAGCAGGAACTGGCCGATTTTCTGCACGAAACCGAGGCGGATGCATGATATGGCCATATAATGTTGCCAATTAACACATAAATACCTGTAAATTGTTTTCATCCTGTTTTTACAAAGACAAACCTTGACGAAGTCTGTTGATTGAGGGTATGATTTTGGCAATTGATTTTTGGGAGGAGGGATCACATGTCCGCTATGATGATGCGAATGTCCATGATGTGCGTGATGAATGATCCCGTACTTCTTGGTTTGCGCTGATTGTTAGGCGAAATGCCGTTCAATGCCCGCTTGCCGAAGTGCGAAGCGGGCTTTTTGTTTTGAGGTGAAGGGAGCTTTATGGTGTCAGGACAGGTGCTGATTGAGGTCAATGGGTTAAAGAAGATATTTTCGGACGCAGAAAACCGTGTCATCGCGCTGAATGATATCAGCCTGAAGGTGCTGGAGGGTGAAATCTACGGCATTGTTGGCATGTCCGGCGCAGGCAAGTCCACACTCATTCGCTGCATCAACCGTCTGGATACCCCCAATGAAGGACAAATCCTTTATCGCGGCGATGACATCCTCTTGATGGACCGCAACCAATTGTTAACAACCCGCAGGAAAATGGGGATGATCTTCCAGCAGTTCAACCTGTTCATGCAGCGCACCATTGCGGAAAACGTGCGCTACCCGCTGGAGATTGCCGGCGTATCCCGCAAAAAGGCAGACCAGCGCGTGATGGAATTGCTTGAGATAGTGGGCTTAACCGACAAGGCAACAGCTTATCCGGTGCAGTTGTCCGGCGGTCAGCGCCAGCGGGTGGGCATCGCCCGGGCGCTGGCAAGTGAGCCGGATGTGCTGCTTTGCGATGAAGCCACCAGCGCGCTGGACCCAATGACCACCCAGTCCATCCTGGATTTGCTGCAGGACATCAACAGAAGGCTGGGCATCACGATTCTATTGATTACGCATGAGATGGCGGTCATCCGCCAGATCTGCCACCGGGTTGCCATCCTGGATGGCGGCAGGGTGGTTGAGGAGGGCAGTGTGGACGAAGTCTTCCTCAACACCAAGTCTGAAGCCGGAAAGCGCCTGTTTGGCGTGCTGCCAGAACAGTCATCAGAGGACCCGGGTGTACCCTCGCTGCGCATTGTGTTTGACGGCGCGGCGGCAGAGAAGCCTGTGATCTCAACGCTGTCGCAGGAAACTGGCGTCTCTGTGAACATCCTGTCAGCGAACATGAATCATCTGCAGGGCAAAATGTATGGTCAAATGATCATTGAAAAGCCCGTTTCTGAAGATGAAAACAAGGCTGTCATCGACTACCTACTCAAGCAGGGGTTGACAGTCAAGGAGGTGAATAAACCATGAGCTGGGACCAACTGTTGCCACTGATTCTGGAAGGGTTATGGGATACGCTGTACATGACCATCCCCTCAACCGTGCTGTCCTATCTCATCGGTATGCCCCTGGGTGTCCTGCTGGTGATCACCAGCAAGGAAGGGATTCGCCCGATGCCTGTACTGCAATCAGTTTTGGGCGTGACCATCAACTTCCTTAGGTCCATCCCGTTTATCATTCTGCTCGTCCTGCTCTTTCCGGTGACGCGCGCGGTGATGGGACGGGCCATCGGGACACAATCCATCATCTTTCCCCTGGTCATCAGCGCTTTTCCGTATGTGGCCAGGATGGTGGAAGGAGCCATCCGGGAAGTGGACCACGGCGTGATTGAAGCCGCGCAGTCCATGGGATCAACAGATTGGCAGGTTATCCGCAAAGTGATGATTCCAGAAGCGCTTCCTTCCCTCCTAAACGGCGCAGCCATCTGCATGGTAACCATCCTGGGTTATACCGCCATGGCCAGCGCGGCCGGCGGCGGCGGACTGGGCGCCCTTGCCATCACCAAAGGGCTGAACATGCGCAAGTATGAAATCATGTACTCAGCCAGCCTGACACTGGTTGCCATGGTGCAGATTATGACCCTGTTTGGCAATCAGATCAGCAAAAAACTGGACCATCGTATCAAATAAACTGTGAAAACAGAAAGGAAATCAACATGAAAAAGGCATTATCTATCCTGGTCGTTCTTATTCTGGCCCTGGGGCTTGTCACTGCTACTGCTGAGAACAAAGTCATCCGCGTCGCGGCATCCGCCAACCCGCATGAAATCCTGCTCAACTTCGTCAAGGACGACTTGAAGGAACTGGGTTTTGACCTGGAAGTCACCTGGATTGACGGCTATGTGTTGCAAAATCCCGCCACTTCCGCCGGGGAATATGAAGCCAACTTCTTCCAGCACCGCCCGTATTTGAACAAGTACAACGAGTCCGTTGGTGAGGCAGAGCAGCTGGTCGCCGTCATCCCGGTCCATTATGAGCCCTTTGGCATCTATCCCGGCACCAAGAAAGCGCTGGAAGACCTGGTGGATGGCGACAGCATCGCCGTGCCCAACGATCCCTCCAACGAAACCCGCGCCTTGCTGCTGCTGCAGGAAGCTGGCCTGATCACCCTGCCCGAGGGCACCACCGGGGACAGCACGGTAACCAAACTGGATGTGAAGCCCGGCTCTGTGAACCTTGAGATCGTCGAGGTGGACGCGGAACGCCTGCCCGCCACCCTGGAAGATGTGGCCTTTGCGGTCATCAACGGCAACTACGCCATTCCGGCTGGCCTGTATCCCACCCGTGACGCTGTGAAGCTGGAAGGCACCCAGAGTGAGGCCGCCATCAACTATACCAACTATGTGGTTGTGCGCGCAGCGGATGTTGACGCCGATTTTGTGGATGCCCTGCGCAAGGTGCTGCATTCTGACAAGGTGCGTGACTTCCTGCTGACCAACGAGGACTTCAAAGGCGGCGTCGTGCCCAATTTTGAAGCGGCTCCAGCGGAGTAAACCGCGCCAAACTAAGGCCGTGGGCAATAACGCCTGCGGTCTTTTTCGTTGACAAAGGTTTGTAAACTTGGATATAATGCCACAAGACGCTGAAGGGAAGGTGCGGATGAGCCTTTCACAGAGAGAATGGCAGCGCTGGAAGCCGTTTAAAGCAACTCACCGCGTGACACCCCGGAGTCTCCTGCGAGAGCAGGCGTTTTCCGCGATAAGGAGCACGAGTGGCATTAGCAATAATGCAAGCAGGGTGGCAACGCGATCAATCGTCCCGCGCAATCAGCGTGGGCGCATTTTTTTAGGAGGAATGGATGCACATTCAAAGCCCAAAGGGAACCAGGGACATGCTGCCAAAGGACAGCTTCTTATGGCAGTGGATTGAACATACCATGCGCAAGGAAGCGGCCCTGGCCAGCTATCTTGAGATCAGGACACCGGTTTTTGAGTATACAGAGTTGTTTGAGCGCGGCGTAGGGGATACAACGGATATTGTCCAAAAGGAGATGTATACCTTCCTTGACAAGGGGGACCGGTCCATCACGCTGAAGCCCGAGGGCACAGCGGGCGCGGTGCGCGCCTTGATCGAAAACAAGCTGTACGCGGAACCTCTGCCCGTTAAGATGTACTACCTGAATAACCCCATCTTCCGTTATGAAAACCCGCAGCACGGCCGTCTGCGGGAGCATCACCAGTTTGGCATGGAATGCTTTGGGGTCAAGGGTCCGACTGCGGACGCCGAGGTCATCATGACGGTGCTGAGGATCCTGAACCAATTGGGATTGCGTAACCTGTCCGTAAAGATCAATTCCATCGGCTGCCCGGTGTGCAGGCCTTCTTATCACGAGGCTTTGCGCGCTTATTTGAAGGCGCATTTTGATGAACTATGTCCGCAGTGCAAGGAGCGGTATGACCGCAACCCCTTGCGGGTGCTGGATTGCAAGGAAAAATCCTGCCAGGTTATCGCGCGAAATGCGCCCAGCATCCTGGATCATCTGTGCGAGGAGTGCGACACCCACTTTGAGGGCTTGCAGCAGCTGCTCAATGCGCGTCAGGTGCCCATTTCCATTGACCCGCAGATTGTGCGCGGCCTTGATTATTACACCAAAACGGTGTTTGAGATCATCATGCAGTCGCCCCGCGGTGAGATGGCCCTTTGCGGCGGCGGCCGCTATGACGGCTTGGTGAAGGAAATTGGCGGCCCGGATATGCCGGGTGTAGGCTTTGGCATTGGCACGGAACGCATCATTCTGGAACTGCAAAACCAGGGCATTGAAGCGCCAACGCGTGAGATTACCACCGTGTTTATCGCCAGCCTTGGTGAAGAAGGCCGCATGCCTGCCTACCAGCTGTGTATGGATTTGCGAGTTGCCGGCATCAAGGCGGATTTTGACCACATGAACCGCAGCCTCAAGGCGCAGTTCCGCTACGCGGACAAGTTGGGCGTTCCCTACATGGTCATCGCGGGCGGGGATGAACTTCAGCGGGGAACGGTTAAAATCAAAGAGATGAAAACAGGGGATGAAAAGGAAATTCCGCTTGCAGAAGCAGTCAGTACGATAAAAGCAATCATAACGCAAGATCAATAAACGGAGGGGCATATGGCAGAATTAATGGGCAACTGGAAACGCGACAAGCGCTGCGCGGAGGTAACAGAGCAGGACATCGGGCAGGAGCTCACCCTCATGGGCTGGGTGGCCCGCGTGCGCAACATGGGCGGCATCTTGTTTGTCTGGCTCAGGGACCGTACCGGCATCATCCAGCTGGTGTTTGATGCCAATCACATGGACGAGAAAACCTACGCACTAGCGGAATCCCTGCGCTCGGAGTTTGTGCTGGCCGTGAAAGGCACCGTCATCAAACGTGATGACGCAGCTATCAATAAACAGTTAAAAACAGGCACCATTGAAGTGCAGGTTAAAGAGGCCAAATTGCTGAACGAATCAGCAACCCCGCCCATTTATACGGATGACAGCACCAATGAGAACGAGGCAGTGCGGCTCAAATACCGCTATTTGGACTTGCGCCGTCCCAGCATGCAAAACATGCTGATGCTGCGCTCAAAAACCATCAATGCCATCCGGCAGAACATGATAGAAAACGGCTTTATTGAGGTGGAAACCCCCATCATGACCAAATCCACGCCCGAAGGCGCGCGTGACTTTCTGGTGCCCAGCCGCCTTCACCCCGGCAAGTTTTATGCCTTGCCGCAAAGCCCTCAAATCTACAAGCAATTATTGATGTTATCGGGGCTTGACCGATATTTCCAGTTTGCCAAGTGCTTCCGTGATGAGGACAGCCGCGCGGACCGCCAGCCGGAGTTTACACAGCTGGACCTGGAGATGTCTTTTGTGGACCCAACAGATGTGCAGGACGCTGTGGAAGGCGCGTTTAAAGCGGTGTTTAAGGAAATCAAGGGTGTTGATTTGCCTCAGCCCCTGCCGCGCATGACCTGGAAGGAGGCGATGGCCTCCTACGGCAGCGACAAGCCTGATTTGCGCTTTGGGCTCAAGATCACGGACCACAGCGAATGGGCGGCGGACTGCGGCTTCTCCATCTTTGAATCCGCTGTCAAAAACGGCGGTATCGTTTGCGCCATCAAGGCGGATGGCGCGGGCGCCAGCCTGTCACGCAAGGATATGGACGCGCTGTCCGAATATGTTAAGACTTATCATGTCAAAGGTTTGGCCTGGCTTGCTGTGAACGAGGACGGCAGCTTCCGCTCCAGCTTCGCGAAGTTTATCCCGGAGGACAAAATGAAAGCCCTGCTGGACAAACTTGACGTGAAACCCACCGACGCCCTTTTCCTGATTGCGGATCAAAAACTCACCGCGCTCAACGCCATGGGCCAGCTGCGCGTCAAACTGGGCAAACAGCTTGATTTGATTGATCAAACCCAGGACAAGCTGCTTTGGATTACGGAGTTTCCGCTGTTGGAGTGGAATGAGGACACCAAGCGCTATACCGCTGCGCACCATCCCTTTACCATGCCCATGGAGGAGGATTTTGACCTCCTGGATACCCATCCGGAGCAGGTGCGCGCCAAATCCTACGACCTGGTCTACAACGGTGTGGAAATGGGCTCCGGTTCCATCCGCATCCACGCGTCAGACCTGCAGGAGCGCATGTTCAGCTGGCTGGGCTTTACACATGAGGAAGCCTGGGAGCGCTTTGGCTTTTTGCTGGAAGCGTTCCGCTTTGGCACACCGCCGCATGGCGGCTTCGCCTTTGGCATAGACCGGCTGATGATGCTGCTGACAGGTGCCGACAGCCTGCGTGATGTCATCGCATTCCCTAAGGTACAAAACGCCTCTTGCTTGATGATGGATACGCCTTCTTTGGTACATGATGAGCAGTTGACGCAGCTTCACCTCAAAACCGTAAAGTGACAGGCTGGCCTGATTGTTGTAAATCCATTCTTTGTTTGTTATAATTATGTAGAATCCTCAAGGAGGTATAGATATGGTTCAGAAAAAAGACAATCTCCCAGTGAATACAGATCCTGTCGTCAACGACGGCGGTACCATTTCCTACGCGAATGAGGTCATCGCGATCATTTCAGGCATTGCTGCCAGCGAGATTGAGGGCATCGCCGGGATGGTCACCACAGGCGGCCTGGGCGAGATCATCAGCAAGAACCGCAACATCACCCGCGGCGTCAAAGTGGAAGTGGGCACAGAGGAAGTGTCCGTTGACCTGTACACCATTGTGGAGTACGGCCAACCCATCCAGAAAGTGGCCAGTGAGGTGCAGGAAAACGTCCGCAAATCCATCGAGTCCATGACGGGGCTGAAAGTTGTCCGTGTCGATATCCACGTGCAGGGTGTCAGCTTTGAGAAGGACAAGAAGGACACCGCCAGCCGCATCGAGGCCGCGCACATTCAGCACATTTCTGACTCTGCCCAGGAAAAGAAAAACAAGCAGGCGGAGAAGGAAGCGAAGGAGCTGGAAACAAAGGCTGCAGACGAAAAAGCAGCGAAGGAAGCGGACGCCAAGAAGGAAGACAAGCCTGAAGCGCCCAAGAATGCGGATGATGAAGCCACTGTTAAGGCAGATGAGAAACAGGCAGCGGAAGCGGCACCCGAAAAACCCGCCGCGAAGAAACCTGCGCCTGCCCGCAGCAGAAAAAAAGCGCCCGCCCCCAAGAATAACAAGGCGTAAAGCCGCCATCTTTGCGTGATATGAAGCTGAAGTTTACGCATACCGTTGTTTTGTTCATCGGCGCGCTGCTGGTCATTTTGATTGGCATAGCCATCATCTTTGGCAGCTTGCAATTCAATGAAATACCTATCCGCACAGAGGGCCAGGGTTTCTTTACACTGACCCGAATCGGCCTGATGCTGGCAGGTATCCTGACCATCCTGTTTGGCGTGTTTTGCTTAACACTGCCGCACCGGGTAAAGCAGCCCAAGTCTGATTTTGTCCTGCAGAAAACGCCAACGGGTGAAATGCGCATCAGCGTTCACGCAATCAACAGCATTATCCAAAAAAGTCTGTCACAACATGACGAAATCAAAATACAGGATTTGCTTGTGCACAACACCAAACGCGGTGTTGAGGTGGATTTGCGGGCAGCCATCGCCAACAACATCAACATTCCCAAAGCGGTGGAAGAAGTCCAAAAGCATGTCAAACAGCAGCTGCTGGCAACCAGTGGAATTGACGCGAAGGAAATTCGGGTCATCATCGAAAAGGCCGATCACGCGGACAACAAATCCAGGTTCAAAGTGGACCAAGCCGCACTGGACTTAAAAAAAGAAGGCTAAGACCCTTATGAATACATCAACACGTCAAGGAAGGTCATCATGAAGAAGATTGAGGAAGCATTGAAAACAGGTTTCAAGCCTGGGACACCAACGGCCAAGGTTTACTATGGCGTCTCATTTTTTGTTATTGCTTTGCTGATTGTTCTCATCGGGTTTTGGAAAACGCTGTTTGTGGCAGCGGTCACCCTGGTGGGCATTTTCATCGGATCGGCTGAATCCCTTGGCAAAGCAACCTCCAATCTGATTGACAAGATTTATCCACCTTCCAAGCAAAAGGTCGTCTATACCCAGGAGGACCTGGAAAAGGTCCGCAAAGTAGCAGAGCAGCGCAAAAAGGCGCAGCAGGCAACCGAGGAAAAGAAGGAAGAAGAATAAGATGGCGTTGCATGCGGCAAGACGGGTCGCGCTGCAAATGGTGTTTGCGAATTTATTCCACGCCGATGAGTGTGCCAGCGTCCTGGAGGATCAGGAGGATGTTGCCAACATCGGTGAGGACCAGCGCTTTATTGATGACGCGCTGGAAGGCACTCAGAAAAACCAGAACGCGTATAACCAAGTGATCCAAGCCCTCAGCCCGGAGCGCTCCCTTGAACGCATCCCCGCGCTCAACAAGGCAATTTTGTATCTGTCATTTCATGAACTCTCCCAGCCGGATGCTTTGCCCAAGGTAATTATCAACGAGGCAGTGGAGCTTGCCAAGCGATTCGGGGACGAAAGCGACAGCAGATTTATCAACGGTGTGTTGGGCAATTACCTGCGCATGAACAAGTCATGACGCAGGTTATTCTTGGATTTGACACCAGCTGCTATCAGACCTCATGCGCGATGGTCAGCCTGGATGGCGCTCTGCTGGCTGAATCCCGGAAGATGCTGGTAGTTCCCGATCATGAACGCGGCCTGCGCCAAAGCGAGGCCGTTTTTCAGCATATAAAACAACTGCCGGATGTGCTGAAGGAGTGCATAGGGCACATCAAACGGTTTGAAATGAGTGCCGTGTGCGCGTCCAGCCAACCGGTTCCTCAGCCGGATTCCTATATGCCGGTTTTTCATGCGGGTGTCTCCTTCGCACAGGCCATCGCGGCCACACATCAGGTGCCCTGTTTTTTGACAAGCCACCAGGAAGGGCATTTCGCCGCGGCAGGGATGGCGGTTGAAGGACTTCCAGATAATCACCTTGCCGTACACCTGTCTGGCGGCACAACCGAGATAGTAAGGGTGCGTTTTGATGGGTATACATCAATCGGGAAAACCTTGGATATCAGCGCGGGTCAACTGCTGGACCGCGTTGGTGTCAAGATGGGGTATCCATTCCCCGCTGGCGCGAGTGTGGAAAAACTGGCATTAGGACTGCCTGTAACCGGTCGTTATCCGGCTATCGTAAAAGGCGCATCTGTCAGTTTTTCAGGCATCGAAACAGCGGCCATGCGTGATCTGGACGATGAACGGCTTAGCCGTGCATCAGTCGCCGGTGAACTGTTTGACGCCATCGCCCGGAGCGTATCAAAAATGATCATCCAGGCAGCAGAACAAACCCAAGTTTATGATGTGCTTGTAACAGGCGGTGTCGCGTCATCAAAGTTGCTGCGCGCTGCGCTGGATGAACGTTTGGCAAAACGCGCAAACCGAATCAAAACATACTACGGTCTGCCAGAGTATGCTGGGGATAACGCGGTCGGTGTCGCGTTGATTGGGTGTAACAAATATATTTTACATAAGGAGAATGACCATGGCAATTGTATTAAGCGGGAAAGAACTGTCTGAACAGCTGACCCAGGAGCAAAAAAAGCGGGTCGAAGAACTGGCAAAACAGGGCATCTATCCTGGCCTTGCCGTCGTATTGGTGGGCGAGGACCCAGCAAGCCAGATCTATGTGCGCAACAAAGGGATCGCCTGTGAAACCATCGGCATCCACTCTGTCACCATCCGTCTGGATGCGGACATCAGCCAGGAAGATCTGGAAAACAAAATCAAAGAATTGAATGAAGACCGCAAAATCAGCGGGATTCTGGTTCAATTGCCCTTGCCGAAACACTTGAATGAGGAAGCCGCGCTCAGCTGCATTTTACCGGAAAAGGATGTGGATGGTTTTCATCTTATCAACGCCGGCAAACTGTTTACCGGCCAGACTGGTGTCACCCCCTGCACACCCAAGGGTGTGATGTATATGCTCAAACAGGCGGGGATTAATCTGGTGGGCAAGGAAGCGGTGGTGATTGGCCGTTCCAACATCGTGGGCAAACCGGCTGCCATGCTGCTGCTGAATGAGCATTGCACGGTGACTATCCTGCATTCCCGCACAAAGAACCTGGCGGAGCATACCAAGCGGGCAGATATTCTGATTGCCGCGATTGGCAAAGCCAGATTTGTCACCGCGGATATGGTTAAGCCCGGCGCGGTCGTGATTGACGTGGGTATCAACCGCGTGGATGGCAAGGTGGTCGGCGATGTGGATTATGAGGAAGTCGAGAAAGTCGCGGGCTATATCACGCCGGTTCCGGGCGGGGTTGGTAAAATGACCATCAGCATGCTGATGGAAAACACGATTGAGGCGGCATGCGCGCAAGCCCGCTAAGCGTTACTGATTTAAACGAATATGTGCGGCGCTCCCTGGCAGGGGACCCCATGCTGCAGGGCATTGCCATTCATGGAGAGATCAGCAACTTCAAGCGGCATACCTCTGGCCATCTGTACTTCACCCTCAAGGATGAAAACAGCAGGCTGAGTTGCGTCATGTTTCGTCAATACGCGCAATACCTGCGCTTTGACCCCAAAGATGGCATGCGTGTTGTGTTAAGCGGGTCTGTCGGTTTGTATACTGTCGCTGGCACCTACCAGTTTTATGGGGAAGCCATGTCCGCTGATGGCGCCGGCGCGCTGTATGAGTTATTCCTTAAAACGAAGGACGCCCTGCAAAGAGAAGGCCTGTTTGACGCTGCCCTCAAAAAGCCCTTGCCGCTGCTGCCGATTGGTGTGGGAATTGTGACAGCCAGAGGCGGCGCGGTATTGCAGGACATCAGGACCGTGGCCAAACGGCGTTTCCCGGGCATGCCGCTGTATCTGTGCTCTGCCCAGGTGCAAGGCGCAGGTGCAGCGGAAGAACTAAGCCAGGCGCTGCGTGAAATTGCGGCACTGCCAGAGGTTGAGGTCATCATCATCGGCCGGGGCGGCGGCTCGCTGGAGGACCTGTGGGCTTTTAACGAAGAGGTGCTGGTGCGCGCGGTCGCTGCATGTACAAAGCCCGTCATTTCGGCGGTTGGCCATGAGACGGATGTCACGCTGACGGATTACGCGGCGGATGTCCGTGCGGCAACCCCTTCCGCCGCGGCTGAATTGGCCGTGCCCTCGCTGATTGATTTGAAGCAGCGCATTTCACACATCAACCAACGGATGAAATCATCCGGCTTGCAGCGGCTGGAACAATTGAAGGGGCGCGTGCAGCTGCTGGACGCAGATTTACAGAAGAACAACCCGTCACAAAAGCTGAATTTGCTCCAGTTACGCTTTCAAACGTTGTTTGCGCAATTGCACCGGGAGGTTACCACACAGATTCAGCAACACGCCGCAAAACTGCAGCATGTGATCGCGCGCTTTGAACAATCCGGCCCCATGCAAACCCTCAAACGCGGGTATACCATCGCGCTGGATGAAAACAACAGGCCTTTGCAGAGCGTGGAGCACGTGAAAGATTATGTAAAACTGCGGTTTCACGACGGCACAGCCACACTTAAAACCATCAGCAAGAAACAGGAGACGACATCATGAAAAAAGCGCAGGAAGAGCTTCGCTTTGAAGAGAAGCTGGCTTTGCTTGAAAACCTGACCGAACAAATGGAAGAGGGCAAATTAGGGCTTGAGGAACTGCTGAAATTATATGAGCAAGGGATTTTACTGTCTGAGGGCTTGAAGAAAGATCTGGACAAGGCGCAGGCCACCTTGATGGAATTAAAAGACGGCAAACTAAGTCCTGCAGGCGATGTATGAGCGATTTTCAATCACAGTACAGCGATCTGCAAAACAGGGTAGAGCAGGCGCTTCAGGCGGCTGTGCCATTGCCTCTGGCTGATTGGCCAAGCGCCGGCGTACCAACACAGTTGGCTCAGGCCATGCGCTATAGCCTGCTTGCGGGCGGAAAGCGGTTGCGGCCGGTTTTATTGCTGGCAGCTTATGGATCTCTTCATGATGACCTGACGCCTGCGCTGCCGTTTGCCGTAGCGGTGGAATGCATCCATACTTATTCCCTGGTGCATGATGACTTGCCGGCGATGGATGATGATGACCTGCGGCGCGGCAAGCCAACCAACCATAAGGTGTTTGGCGAAGCCATGGCCATCCTGGCGGGGGATGCCCTATTGAACCTGGCTTTTGAACTGATGAGTGAGAGCAAGCTGCCGCGCGCCATGGATGTTATCAAAATCATCGCGTCAAGATCCGGCGCTGCCGGCATGATCGCTGGACAAACGGCCGACATCCTGATGAGCAACCAACCTGCGGATCAGGACATGGTGCGCTATATCCATCAGCATAAAACGGCTGACTTGATTACAGCCCCGGTTTTAGCCGGCCTTACCCTGGCACAGGCAGATGAGCAGCAGTTGCATTCAGGGCAGATTTACGCGGGCAACCTGGGCATCGCCTTCCAGATTACGGATGACCTGCTTGATTTGCAGGGCGATCCAGTTCTTACTGGCAAACAGGGACAGCGTGACGCCGCGCTGGGCAAACTGACCTGGCCAGCGGTGGTCGGCGTGGACCAGGCGCAGGCAGACGCGGAGCTTGCCATCAACACCGCGGTGAAGGCCGCAGAAAACCTGGGCAAAAACGCGTCTTTTTTTCAGTCGCTTGCCTTATCCATCCCAAAACGAGTAAGATAAAGAGCAATCAACAATGGGGGGACACCTTTGACGGAACTTCTTGGCAATGACATCTTAATCTGCGCAGCAGTCGCCTGGCTGGTCGCGCAGGTGTTCAAAACACTGATTGATTGGCGCATCAACCGGTCCTTTGATTTGAAGCGCATGTTCAGCAACGGAGGCATGCCCAGCGCGCACACCGCGTCTGTGGTAGCGCTCACCTTGATGATTGCCTTTCGGGAGGGGCTTGGGTCCACAGCCTTTGCCATTTCTTTCGTGTTGTCAGCCATTGTGATCAATGACGCGGTTGGGGTGCGCTACCAGACAGGCAAGCAGGGCAAGGTCATCAACAAGATTTTGCAGAAGGTGCTGATCGAGGGGGAGCCGCTCACGGATGAAACCCTGATGGAACTGGTGGGCCATACACCGACAGAAGCCTTCTTTGGCGCGCTGATTGGGCTGATCATCCCCATATTTTTTAGATAGGAGCGAAAACAATGCTGGATCAATTTATGGAAGAGGTCGTCACACGCAGGAACAGGACAATGGAGAACGTTTTGATGGCGGTAGCCAATATCTCCATGGTGCTGTCAGGCATCCTGGCCATGTTCTTAATCCAATCCCTGATGGTGGTCATTTCCACACAGGGCTTTGGCGCGGAGACGATGTTTTACATCCTGCTTACCCTGTTTTTCGCTGGCTCGGCAGTGCTGTTGTTTTTGTTTAAGGACAGGATCCGCACGGAGTATGAGTACACCTTTACCAACGGTGTGATGGATTTTGCCCAGGTGTTCAACAACCGCAAGCGCAAGGCGCTGGGCACGATGAACATCCGCAATGTGGAAGCCTGCGGCATGGTCAATTCCGGTTCCTTCAACCGCTACCTCAACACGCCCGGCGTGACACGCCTCAACTGGTTTTTGAACCGGGATGCGGACTTGTTCTATTTCTACTTTGTCAAGGACAGCAAAAAATCCTTGCTGATCATCGAGCCCAGCGAGACCATGCTGGGCCTCATCAAGAAAAACGTTGGACAGGGGAAATTCCAGATCAATTGAGTACCATGGTTTATTTGGATAACGCGGCTACAACTCGGCCGTCAGAAGCAGTAATCGCAGCCATGACCGCTGCCATGCAGGAAGGATACTTCAACCCTTCCTCTCTTTATGCGCCCGGCTATTCCGTCGGGAAGGAAATTGAAACCTTCCGGCTACAACTGGCCAAATCGCTCAGCGCCAGGGAGGTCATTTTTACCTCCGGCGGGACGGAAGCGGATAACCTGGCCATCCTGGGTCTGCTGCAAAACAGCCGTAAAAAGGGACGCGTCCTCTACTCGGCGGTGGAGCATTCCGCTGTGGCAGAGCCATGCCAGCGCTTGAAGGACCATTTTGATGTCGCGACGCTTCCGGTGACTGCCTCTGGGATTGTGGATCTGAATGCCGCGCGGGACTTGATGACGCCAGATACCGTCTTAATCTGTGTGATGCAGGTAAACAACGAGGTCGGCGCGATCCAGCCGCTTGAAGACTTGATTCGCTTGCGCGATGAACTATGCCCAGACGCGCACCTGCATGTGGACGGTGTCCAGGGCTTTTTACACCTGGACACGAAGTTGTCAACAGGCATTGATTCCTACGCGCTCTCCGCGCACAAGTTCCACGGCCCGAAAGGCGTAGGCGCGCTGGCCCTGGGGAAGCGGGCGCGCGTCAATCCGCTGATCCTGGGCGGAAAGCAGGAGAACGGCTTACGCGCGGGGACAGAGAACACCTACGGCATCCTTGGGATGCAGGCAGCCATCCAGGACCATCGTGCTAATGACCACGATATACGCGCTTTAAAACTGCGGCTGGTGGAAGGTATTTTGGCAGCCATCCCGGAATCGGTGATCAATGGGCCAGAACCATCATCCAGCGAAGCCTGCGACCACATTGTCAATTTCTCCTTCCCGCCGGTGCAGGCACAAACCATGATGCACGCGCTGGAGGCGGAGAGGGTGCTGGTCAGCCAGGGCTCGGCCTGCTCCTCCCGGAAAAAGCAATCCAGCAGGACATTGGTGGCCTTAGGCCTTGCCCAATCACGCATGGACAGCGCGTTGCGCTTCAGCTTAAGCCGCTATACTACGCAAGAAGACATCGATCAAGCCATTGATGCCTGCGCCAGGGTGTACAAAAACCTGCGCCCATTTACCAGGAGATAATGAAGATGACAAGCAAACTGCTGCTCGTAAAATATGCCGAAATCCACCTCAAAGGGCAAAACAGGCCCTATTTTCAGCGCCTGCTGCTGCGCAATGTGCGCCAGGCAGTCAAGCACCTGAACGCCGACGCGCAGCTGTATGACAGCCGGATATTTGTGACCGGGTATGCGGACGAATCCGCCTGCATCGACGCGATTACCAAGGTCTTCGGCGTGCATGCTGTCTGCCCGGCAGTGCAGATTGACAAGAATGATTTTGACGCTATTTGTGACCTTGCCGCGGACTTAATGAAGGATGTGTCGGGCAGTTTTAAGGTGGCAGCACGCCGGGCAGACAAACGGTTTTTTCTGGACTCACCGCAAATATGCGCCCAGGTCGGCGCGCACATATTGAGGAACAACAAACAACTAAAGGTGGATGTCCATCAACCGGACCATGTGTTGAACGTAGAAATCCGCGACCAGGCGCTGCTGTATGTCAAAACGTATCCCGCGGTTGGAGGCCTGCCTACAGGCACCGCTGGCCGGGCGATGCTGCTTTTATCCGGCGGCATTGACAGCCCGGTCGCTGGCTTTCGCATCGCCAAGCGCGGTGTGCAGCTCAGCGCGGTGTACTACCATTCCTTTCCCTATACCGGTGAACCAGTGAAGGAAAAGATCATTTCACTCGCGAAGATTCTGACGGCCTACTGCGGCCCAATCAGGTTGTTTGTGGTGCCGTTTACGGAAATTCAACAGGCCATCCACGAAAAATGCCCGGATGATTTTACAACGCTTATCATGCGCCGCAACATGATGCGTATCGCTGACATGCTGGCAGACAAAAACAAAGCGCTGGCCCTGATCACGGGGGAGAGCATTGGCCAGGTGGCCAGCCAGACGCTGGAAGCGCTTGCCTGTACGGATGAGGTGGTGAGCCGCCCGGTTTTCCGCCCCTTGATCGGGATGGACAAGCTGGAGATTATTAAAGAAGCCCAGCAGATTGGCACCTATGAGACCTCCTGCCTGCCCTATGAGGACTGCTGCACGGTGTTTACCCCGCGGCATCCTGTCACACACCCCAAACTGCGGCAGGCACAACTGGCGGAGCGGCCGCTGCTTGATGATGATTTGCTGGAGCAGATGATTCAGCGGGCAGTAGAGGGCACGGAGGTCATTGATTTAAAGCCATGAGTATCGCATAACAAACAGGTGTCAAGTGAAAGTGCTTGACATTTGTTTTCTCGTGTGTATAATGCATTTTGTGTCAAACAGAAGGAGGCGCGCATGAGCAAGGACCATTTGATGAAGAAGACGGGCTACGGCATGTTGGCCGCCTTTTACGCGCCGCTGTTGACAGACCGCCAGCAGACACTGCTGGAGCTTTACTGCGATGAGGACATGTCCCTGTCCGAAATTGCGGAGCAATTGTCCATCAGCCGTCAGGCAGTGAGTGACAACTTAAACCGCGCCTATGAGCGCCTGGACGAACTGGAAGATCACCTGCAGCTGTACAACAGTTTTATTACCCTTAAAAAACGCCAGGAGCGCTGCAGCCAATTGCTCAAGCAGGTGAAGGCGAGCGCGGAAACGCGGGCATACCTGGAAGAAGCGATTGCGACACTCAACGAAGGAAACGAGAAAGGCAAGTAAAGATGGCATTTGACAGCCTGTCTGATAAACTACAACGCGCGTTTAAAAAGCTGACTGGCAAAGGCAAACTGAACGAGGCGAACATCAAGGAAGCCATGCGGGAAGTCCGGATGGCGCTGCTGGAAGCCGACGTCAACTACCTTGTCGTCAAGGATTTTATCAAAGCGGTGACAGACCGCGCTGTGGGAACGGAAATTTTATCTTCCCTCAACGCGGGGCAGCAGGTCATCAAGATCGTCAATGAGGAGCTGACCGCGCTCATGGGCGGCGCCAATGCCAAGTTGACCTGGTCCTCATCCGTTCCCACCATCTATCTGCTCTGCGGCCTGCAGGGCGCGGGTAAAACCACCATGGCCGGCAAACTGGCTGCCTACTTGAAAAAGACGGGCAAAAAGCCGCTGCTGGCCGCCTGTGACATCTATCGCCCGGCCGCCATCAAGCAGCTGCAGGTGGTGGGTGAGAAGGCGGGCGTCCCTGTTTTTGAAAAAGGCACCCAGGATCCTGTCATCACCTCGCAGGAGGCGGTGGAACACGCGCGCTTTTACGGCAATGATGTGCTAATCATCGATACCGCTGGCCGCTTGCACATTGATGATGAGCTGATGGACGAGCTGGACCGCATCAAAACAGCGGTCCGCCCGCAGGAAATTTTGCTGACGGTGGACGCGATGACCGGTCAGGACGCGGTGAACGTCGCCAAATCGTTCAACGAAAAACTGGGGATTGACGGCATCATCATCACCAAACTGGACAGCGATACCAGGGGCGGCGCAGCCCTGTCCGCGCGCAGCATCACCGGCAAGCCCATCAAGTTCGCGGGCACAGGGGAGAAGCTGACGGATATCGAGCCCTTCCATCCCGACCGCATGGCTTCCCGTATCCTGGGCATGGGCGATGTGCTCACCCTGATTGAAAAGGCCACGGAATCCTTTGACCTGAATGAAGCGGAGAAAGCCGCAAAAAGCAGGCCGCAGGATTTGAGCCTGGATGACTTTTTAGAGCAAATGCAGCAACTCAAAAAGATGGGTCCCTTGCAAAATGTGTTGGGCATGTTGCCGGGTGTTGGCAACAAACTCAAGAACGTTGAGGTGGATGACCAGGCGCTCAAAAAGCCGGAAGCCATCATCCGCAGCATGACTGTTCGTGAGCGCAAGAACCCGGATATCCTTAACGCCAGCCGGCGCAAGCGTATCGCGGCGGGCGCTGGGGTCACTGTGGCGGACGTCAACCAACTCATGCGTCAGTTTGAGCAGATGCGCAAAATGCTCAAGCAGATGATGGGCAACAAGCGCGGGCTTGCCCGCGGCATGCGCGGCATGCCATTTATGTAAGCTGGATTTCAGGACACCTGATTCCATATAGATTTTTAAGGAGGAACCACCATGGCAGTCAAGATTCGTTTAAAGAGGATGGGGATGAAGAAGCACCCCTTCTACCGCGTCGTCGTTACCGACGAGAGGAACCCCCGGGATGGCCGTTTTATCGAGGAAATCGGTATTTACGACCCCATGAAGCAGCCCGCTGAGATCAAGATTGACAACGAAAAAGCGGTCGAATGGATGAAAAAAGGCGCGCAGCCCTCTGACACCGTTCGCATCCTGCTGAAGAAAACCGGCGCAATCGAAGGCTGAGGACAGGATGAGAGAGCTGGTTTTATTTCTGGCGCAATCCCTGGTTGACCAGCCGGATGAGGTAAAAGTGACGGAAACCAACGGCCCGGAAGCCATCATTCTGGAGCTGAATGTCGCCCCGGATGACATGGGCAAGGTCATTGGCAGGCAAGGCCGCATCGCCAAGGCGATCCGCAGCGTGGTGAAAGCCGCGACAGAAAAGGGCGGCAAGCCCGTCTTTGTGGAGATTCAGTAATGAGCGCTTCCCAGGAGGGCTACCTGTCCATCGGGCAGGTCCTCCGGCCGCAAGGCCTTTTGGGCCAGGTAAAAATCAGACCGGACACAGACGATCCCGGTCGTTTTTCTGCGCTTTCGCATCTGTATCTGAAACAAAACAAGGATGAGTATGCAAAGGTGGCGGTATCAAACGTCAAAATACGCGCGGGCTTTGTCTACCTTAATCTGGGGGAAGACCAGACAGTTGAGGACGCGGAGAAGCGCCGCGACGCCATGCTGTATGTCCCCAGGGAAGAAAGCGTTCCGCTGGCCGCGTTTGAAAACTTCATTGTGGACCTGGTTGGCTGTATCATGATTGACACAAATGGTCAGGAAATCGGTACTGTTACTGATGTTTTGCAGCCAGGGGCCAATGATGTGTATGTTGTCAAAACCGCAAACGGAACGCTCTTGGTACCCGCGCTGAAGCATGTGGTCACCGAGGTGGATGTCAGTCAAAAAAGGATGATCGCGCAGGCGGACAGGTTGATGGAGGTATCCATCTTTGCGGATTGATGTTCTCACCATCTTTCCGGAGATGTTTTCGGCCATCAACGCCAGTATCGTCGCGCGCGCCAAGGATGCTGGACTGGTGGATATCAGGGTGACCGATATCCGCGGGTTCTCCGCGTCCAAGCACAAAAATACGGATGATTACCCCTACGGCGGCGGCGCTGGCATGTTGATGACCGCCCAGCCCATCGCGGATGCCATCAAGGCCGTCACCAGTGAGCCATACACCGGACTACGCATTCTGATGAGCCCGCGGGGCGTGCCGCTGACGCAGGCGTTGGCCAACACACTCAAGAATCAGCCCGCATTGATGATTCTGTGCGGGCATTATGAGGGCGTGGATGAGCGCGCGGTTGAAAAATACATCGACCTGGAGATCTCCATCGGTGATTATGTCCTGACAGGCGGTGAAATCCCGGCCATGGTGCTGATTGATTGCGTCACCAGGCTTTTGGACGGCGTGCTGGGGGATGAGGAAAGCCACCAGGAGGAGAGCTTCTCGGACGATTACCTGCTGGAGTACCCTCAATACACCCGGCCGCAGGAGTTTGAGGGCATGGCGGTACCAGATGTGCTGTTGTCCGGCCATCACGCACAGATTGAGGCCTGGCGCAGGCAGCAGCGCCTGCTGATCACCGCCCAACGGCGTCCGGATCTGTTGAAAAAAGCCGCCCTCAGTGACAAGGAGCGGGCATGGCTTAAGGAACAGGGTTTTTAGACTCTGTTTTGGTTTTAGCACATACCGCCTTGTGCGGCTTTTTCATGCCTGTCAGCTGTTTATCGTTATCTTTTCATCCGTTTGGGTATGATACACATAGCGATGCTGCTCGTGGGGAGGAATAGATTGTGACAGTCAAAGAGATGCTGGAACAGGTAGAATTACAGAATTTATCAAAATTCGCTGCCAAAAGTCTCTATTCCAAAGGCCGTGAAAAACCAATCCGTCCGGACACCACCCGGACGGAATTTCAAAGGGACCGGGACCGGATCATCCATTCCAAAGGGTTTCGCCGCCTGCAGTTTAAAACCCAGGTCTTTTTGGCGCCGGAAGGCGATCATTACCGCACCCGCCTCACCCATACACTGGAAGTGGCGCAGGTAGCCAGGACGATTGCCCGCGGCCTGCGCTTAAACGAGGACTTGACCGAAGCCATCGCCCTTGCGCATGACCTGGGCCACACCCCCTTTGGCCACATCGGGGAGCGGACACTGAATGAGCTGTATCCAAACGGGTTTAAGCACTACATGCAAAGCCTGCGCATGGTGGATAAGCTTGAGCGAAAGGGCGGCTTGAACCTTACCCAAGAGGTCCGAAACGGCATCATCAGCCATTCCGGCACGCATGAAGCCGACACCCTGGAGGGCATGGTGGTTGCCCGCGCCGACCGCATTGCCTACATCAACCACGACATCGATGACGCCATCCGCGCTGGCATCCTGATGCAGGAGGAATTGCCCAAGGATGCCATCAGCGTATTGGGGCAAAGCCACGGCGAGCGCATTGACACCATGATAACGGATATCCTGTCAACCAGCATGGATCAGCCCATCATTAAGATGAGTGAGGCTGTCCAGCAGGCGACGGATACCATGCGGGCTTTCCTTTTCAAAAATGTCTACCAGGACTCCTGGCGGAGTGAAGAGGAGCAAAAGTGCGATTTTATTCTGAAGAGCCTGTACGAGCACTTCATGAACGAGCCAGAGCGGATGCCGCCGGAGTTCCGCGAAATCGCGCAGGAGGAGGGCACGGCCCGCGCGGTGGTGGACTTTATCGCGTCCATGACAGACCGGTACGCGATGAGGTTGTTCCGGCAGTTGTTTATGCCAGAGGCATTTTCGGTATTTTAACCAAAATAGATGATAAGAAAGGCGGTGGTTGAATGGCTCCCAGGTTCCCGACTTCGTGGGTGGACCAGGTTTACGCAGCCTCAAGCATCGTCGATGTCGTATCCAACTACGTACCGCTTCAAAAAAGAGGGCAGCGCCATTGGGGGCTCTGTCCCTTTCATAATGAGAAAACGGCGTCCTTTTCTGTCAACGCGGACTTAAACCTCTATTATTGCTTTGGCTGCAAGGCCAGCGGCAACATCGCGCAGTTTGTGATGGAAATGGAGAAGTTCACCTACCCCGAAGCGCTGTTATATTTGGCCAAGCAGTTCAATGTACCGCCGCCGCCAATCATGGAGGACGACCCGGAAGCGGAGCAGCGCCGCAGCCTGCGTGAGCGCTTGTATGAGGCAAGCAAGGAAGCCGCGATCTTCTACCATGACCAGCTCTGGCTGCCCGAACACAGCGAGGCGCTTGAGTACCTGCACAACAGGGGATTGGATGACGCGGTCATCCGGCGCTTTGGCCTTGGGGTCAGCCCCAATGAATGGGACAGCCTGCTTATCCACCTGCAGGGCAAAGGCTTCACCATCGAAGAGTTGCAGCAGGCCGCCTTGATCACAGTCAAAGAAAACACCCGCTATGATACCTTCCGGGACCGTGTGATGTTTCCCATCATCAACCGTTATGGCCAGACCATCGGCTTTGGCGCGCGGGCGATGGGCACAGCGCAGCCCAAGTACCTCAACACCTCCGACAGCCTCATCTTCAACAAGCGCTACAACGTATACGGCATCAACCTGCTGCGCAAAATGCGCAATTTAGAGCAGCTGTACCTGGTGGAAGGCTATTTGGATGTCATCGCGCTCAACCAGATCGGTATCGGCAACGCCATCGCGACGCTGGGCACTGCCCTCACACCAGAGCAGGTGCGCCTGATCAAGAACTACGCGCCTGAAATCTGGATTGCCTATGACGGGGATGAGGCGGGGCAGGCCGCCACGCTGCGCGCGCTGGATGTGCTGCAGCAGGAGGGCGTAAAGGCGCGCGTTGTGCGTTTCCCGGACGGGCTGGACCCGGATGATTTTATCCATCAGCACGGGGCAGAGGGCTTTCGCGCGCTCAAGCCCTTTTTGGGAATGGCTTTCCGCTTAATGCACCTGGAATCGCAGTTTGACATGGGCAATGATGAACACAAGCGCGAATACGCGCGCAAAGCCTGTGAAAGTTTGCAAGTCATCACCGAACCCGTTGAACTGGACTATTATCTGGGTAGAATAGCATTGAAAACAGGGATTGCCAAGGAAGTGCTTGCCCAACAGATGCAGCAAGATCATAAAAACAAAAGCAATTCTATGTATCAAGCGCCGATTGCCCGCAGACCCAGGCGGGAAGCAGCGGCCTACCCGCAATCCGAGTTCACCCTAGCAGCCCTGCTTGCGACCGGCAAACTCCCGCAAAACCTGGTGGTCGCCACAGATTTTGAGGATGAGCATCTCCGCGCTATTGTGGAAGCCCTCCTCAGCGGGAAAACACCCGCAGCCATCATGGAGGACGCACCGGATGAGGAGATGCGCAAGATGGCGGGGGAATTGTTCAACCGCTTGCCGGATCTGGACAAAACGGAAACCTTGACTGCCGCGGAGGACTGCCTGCGCATCATCCGCACCAGCCGGCTCAATGACCGCATCAAGCAGTTGAGTGAAGAGCTTAAAACCCAGGAAGGCAGTGAAAAAAGCCTGACCCTTCACCTCATCAGCGAACTGCAATCCGAACTCGAAAAACAAACCCAGCACCAAGCTCACTAAGAAAGGATGTGCCTCCCTTGGACTCCAAGTTGAACGAAAAACAGCAGCTTAAGCTCACAGAATTTTATGAGATGGCAAAATCAAAAGGCGTCATTAGCAACGAAGAGGTTGTCAACGCCCTGTCCTCTATTGAGATGGAGCCGGATCAGTTTGAGCAGGTGCTGGATACCCTGGAAGGCTTTGGTGTACAGGTCACCAAAGATGGTGAGCTTGAGCAGGAAACCGTAAAGGATGAGGACGAGGAGGAAGAGATCGATCTCTCCATCCCGGAAGCCATCAACATTGATGACCCCGTCCGCATGTACCTCAAAGAAATCGGCAAAGTGCCCCTGTTGACCGCGGAGGAAGAAGTGGAATTGGCGATGCGGATGGAAGCGGGGGATGAGACCGCCAAGCATCTGCTGGCAGAAGCCAACCTGCGCCTGGTAGTATCCATTGCCAAGCGGTATGTCGGCCGCGGGATGCAGTTTTTGGATTTGATCCAGGAAGGCAACCTGGGGCTGATTAAGGCCGTTGAAAAGTTTGACCATACTAAGGGCTTCAAGTTCTCCACCTATGCCACCTGGTGGATTCGGCAGGCCATCACCCGCGCCATCGCGGATCAGGCCCGCACCATTCGCATTCCTGTGCACATGGTGGAAACTATCAACAAGTTGATCCGCATCTCGCGTCAATTGCTGCAGGAGCTGGGCCGTGAACCAACCCCGGAGGAGATTGGCAAGGCCATGGGCATCACGGAAGCCAAGGTGCGGGAGATCATCAAAATCGCGCAGGAGCCCGTCTCCCTTGAAACCCCGATTGGCGAGGAAGAGGACAGCCACCTGGGTGACTTCATCCAGGATGAGGACGCGCCGGCGCCCGCGGATGCCGCTTCCAACGCCTTGATGAAGGAATTGCTCTGGGATGTGCTGGATTCCCTCACCCCGCGTGAAGCCAAGGTGCTGCGCCTGCGCTTTGGCCTGGATGACGGCAACCCACGCACCCTGGAAGAAGTCGGCAAGGAATTCGCCGTCACCAGGGAGCGCATCCGCCAGATTGAGGCCAAGGCACTGCGCAAGCTGCGTCACCCCAGCCGCAGCAAAAAACTGAAGGATTTCCTGGATTGACAGGGCGCGCAGCACCCCGCTTGCCGCAGCTGGGCACCAGGCTTTCGCGCATCGCGGAATTGGTACCCCGCTGTGAAATGGCTGCGGACATCGGCGCGGACCACGGCAAACTGTCCTGTAACCTTTTGCATTCAGGACGCGTCAACCGGATGATTGTAAGTGACATCGGCCGCAGCTCCCGCGCGAAGGCGCGGGATTTGTTTATCAGGCACGGTTTGATTGACCGCGTCATCATCAGTGGCGCGGATGGCCTGCGCGCCTTGAGCGAAAAGGTGGATGCCGTCATCATCGCGGGGATGGGCGGTGAGTTGATCGCCCGCATTCTGGCTCAGGACGTTGACCTGCAAGGCGCCTCACTGATCCTCAGCGCGCAGACGGAGCTTCCGCTTGTACGCGCCGCCATCCTGAAACGGGGATATCGGATTGACAAGGAAGCGCTGACCCGTGAAAACGGCCGCTTTTACCGCATCATTACATCAAGCCCGGGGCAACAAGAATTGAATGAGTTTGAACTGGCGCTGGGTGTTAACATTGAGGAGACGGCAGAAGCAAGCTTGTTTGACTTTATCACCTGGCAACTGGATGTTTCCAAGACCTGGCGCGGCGCGCGCGGGGACGCCTGGCGCAAACATTTGAAGGAGGCACTTGATGCACACAAAACAGACCACAGTACAAACAGTCCTTGACTGGCTTAATCAAATCGCGCCCTTTGACACGCAGGAGGAGTTTGACAACGCGGGCTTTCAGGTTGGGCGGTTGGGCACACCTGTATCCAATATCCTGCTTACGCTGGATGTGACGGAAGAGGTCATCAAAGAGGCGGCGGAGCTTAAGTGTGAACTGATCATCTCCCACCATCCGTTGATTTTTTCCCCGCTCACCAATTTGGATTTGTCAAAGCATGTGCCCAGGTTGATCTCGCTTCTGATCAAACATCAGATTTCGTTGATTGCTGTACATACCAATATCGATCAATCCCCGGATTACTCCGCCAGCGTGGCAGTGGCGCGCCAGCTGCAGTTAAAAAAACTCAGAAACACCGATGACCCTTATCTTTTCCTGGGCGAATTGTCGGATCCCATGAAGCCGGATGCGCTTGCGCGTTTGATTGGAGACACCCTGGATGTGCCAATCCGCCAATACGGAGAGCATGAGGGGCTGGTCCACACGCTGGCCATCGCGGGCGGCGCCTACAGCGAAGGTTTTCTGGGCGCGCAACAGGCCGGCGCGCAAGCCCTACTGACGGGGGAGGTCAAGCACCATCATGCGCTGGAAGCGGCTGCTACAAGCTTTATAATCTATGACGGCGGGCATTACGCGACCGAGGTTACCATGCTTGCGCCGCTTGCGTTTGGTTTACAAACAGCGCTAAATCAGGTAGAATATCCTGTGCGGGTTCATGTGACCAGATGCCGTTCGTATCATCTGCGCTGATTCCGCGGGGAGGTAGAAATGACACAATTAGACTTGCTGTGGGAGTATCAGACTGCTGATACCGAAGCAGATATGCTGGCCCATTCCATCCGGCAATCACCCAAGCGGCAGAAGCTGCTGAAGCTTCGGGATTATATCCGCGACCAGCAGGAGAACCTGAAGACGCTGGAAAGTGAAATCCACGCGATGACCGACCGCATGGATGTATTAAAGGAAGCCATTTCCCTGGCGGATGACCAGCTTAAAGCCCTGCAAAAGCGTGTGCAGGATGAGCCGCCAACCAGCAGTGAACAAATCGCGCTGTATATCGCTGAGGCGGAGCAGCTGTCCAATACTTTAAACGAGTATGACCAGGAAGTGCGCCAGGTACGCAAAAGCGCGTCAGACCGGGACCGCAGGCAGCTGGACATCAAAATGCGCGCCATCAAATCCAAGGAGGAGTTTGATCAGCTGCGCGTTGAGTATGACGAGGAATACAAAGAAAAGTCCGAGATTTTGGACCGTCTGCGCGCTGTCGCGGAAGAAAAGAAAAAGGACATCGAGCCGGAATACCTGGCCCGGTACGCTGCCATCAAGCAGCACTGCACCCCGCCGATGGCTAAATTGATCAACGGCCAGTGCGGCGGCTGCAACATGGGCTTCCCGTCCTCTGTGCTGGCCACCATTCGTGCCGGCAAGCAGGTGGAGTGTGAAACCTGCGGACGGCTGATTATCGGTTAACTTGGTTTTTGAGGCAGATCAATGATCGCGTGCCATAAGGCATGAGGAAAGTCCGAGCACCGCAGGGCAGGGTGCCAGCTAACAGCTGGTGGAGGCGACTCCAAGGCAAGTGCAACAGAGAGATACCGCCGCGCAAGCGGTAAGGGTGGAAAGGTGCGGTAAGAGCGCACCGGCGGCCTGGCGACTGGCCCGTCATGTAAACCCCACTTGGTGCAAGATAACTGGAGGCATATCAAACGGCCCGTTTGGCTTCCGACCTTCGCTTCAGCAGCCTGGTGACTGGCTGCGCAGATAGATGATCATTCACGACAGAACTCGGCTTACAGTCTGCGCTCAATCCAATATAAAACACCGCTTGGAGATTGACCTTCAAGCGGTGTTGTTTTTTAATGCTTTATCTGGATCTGTTTTTAAAGGCCTGTCTGCGCTTCCATTGGGAGATGGCCATGCGCAGGTGGTTGTAGATATCACCGCCAAAGAACAGCAGCAAATTGGCCAGGCTAAACAGGATGGCAACGCGGATGGCCCAGTTCCCATTCACAAAGCCGTACAGATAGTATAAGCCGTTAAGCAAGGCCAGCCACTTGACTTTGATGGGCAGTACCAAAAAGAGTAGCAGCTGGAAGTCCGGATACAAAATCGCGAAGGCAAAAAACAGGGAAAGGTTCAAATACAGGTTGGTGCCAATGCCCGTGATGAGGGCTGCAATGATGGCCGAGATGACGCCGATTGCGTAGAACAGCAAAAAGCGGCGCGGACCCCAGCGGTTTTCCAAAGCAGTGCCGACAAAATAGTAGAAATACAGCGTCAGCGCGGTCTGCAGGATGCTGCCGCCCGGCGGGATGATGATAAAGGTGATTAAGCGCCAAATCTCCCCAGCATATACCGCGGGCGTGAACAGCATCATGCGGCTGATGAGAAAAAATTGCGGGAAAAACAAATCAATCAGGTATATTCCTGCCATTGCGAACACGATGTAGCTGAAAAAAGGCTGTATGCGAAACTTATACAGTTTGCGCTCAAGCTGGTTCAGTAGCTTCATGCCATCCTCCAATCATGTGGTGTTTAAACCATACCCAATTTTACAGGCGAGCACGCTGCAGCGTCAAGTAAGCGGGCTTGCATATAAAAAGAACGGGGTCGCGCCCCGTTCCTGGTCTGATGGTGAATCCTTCGTTAGCTCTCCGCGATCTTTGGCTGATCAACCTGAATTTGGATTTTCCGGGCGGATTTCTCAACCGGCTTTTCCTTGGGCAGGTTAACATAGAGTATGCCGTTTTTCAGATTGGCGGAAATATTCTCCGCGTCGATGTTTTCCAGGTTGAAGCTTCTTTGCATGCTGCCGCTCCTGCGTTCACTGTACATCCGGCCGGCATCTTCCTGCTCTGTCTGGTTTTGATGCTGCGCGCTAATGGTCAGCACACCTTCATCTACCTCAAGAGAAATCTGCTCTTCGCTTAAACCGGGCATTTCAGCTTCGATCACATAGGCGTCCTGATTGTCCCTGATGTCAACCCGGAAGGAATTGCCCAGCAATTCGCCGGAGCCGTTAAAGAAGGAACGGAAAAAGGGATCGTTCATCAAAGACTCAAAGGGCTTTAAAGGCCTTGAAAAATAGCGGTGGTGATAGGGAATCATGGTCATCATTATCTTGTCCTCCTCATGTCATCTTCAGTGCCGGTTCCTGTCCGGCAATATGATTATACCACCAAAGTCAAAGAAGGTCAAACATCTTTGTGAACAATCCGAGAACATTTGAAGACATCATGATAATGCAAGAAAAACGCTTGAATCAAAACCCCAACTGCCATACTATCAATACATGGAACATGACGTGAACGTGCTGCGCGAATTGACGCTTTCCTATCAGAAGATTGGCGCGCCCCAATCCATCCTGCTTGCCCTGTCAGGCGGGGCGGATTCAGTCGCTTTGTTGCACCTGCTGTCGGAGCTTCAGAAAACCAATCCTTTTGAGTTGATTTGCGTTCACATCAATCATGGCTTGCGCGAAGCATCTGCAGGGGAAGAGCAGTTTGTCAAATCCCTTTGCGAGAAAGCAGGAATTAGATTATTCACTAAACGAGTTAGCGTTCCTAAAACCGGGAACCTTGAAGAGGCGGCGCGGACCGCGCGGTATAAGGCAATCCATCATGTTCAAACTGAAACAGGTGCGCAGGTGATTGCCCTTGCGCATCACGCGAATGACCAGGCAGAAACCGTCCTGATGCACTTGATGCGCGGCGCGGGCCTGGACGGTATTGCCGGAATGAGCGAATTCCGGCCGCCTTACTGGCGGCCCCTGTTGCGCGTGCCGCAGAAGGATCTGCTTGCCTATCTTAACCAGCGCCAATTTAAGTGGGTAGAGGATGAAAGCAACCAGGATACGCGTTTATTAAGAAACAACCTCCGGCATGGCTTGCTTTCCTTACTTGAGGAACAATCCCCCGGTGTTGTTTTACGCCTGGCACAGACCGCGGACATCCTGAAGGCAGAACAAAACTTGCTGCATCACCTGCAGAATGCCTGGCTGAACCAGTATGCAAAAATGCAGCTGCCTTTCAACTTTTTGCTGATAAACCCATGGATGCATCAGGAATTGGCCATGAAGCGCAGGCTTGTGCGCGCGTTATGCAGGCCTGTTTGCGGGGAATTGGATTATGCGCAGACAGAGCGCCTTGTTGCATTTGTGATGGAGTCATCAGCTTCATCACTCAATTTGCCCCGAAACGCCAAGGCAATTTTATCCAAGGAGCGGTTGCATATTTTACCTGATGATGTAAAATTAACAAAGCTTACCTGGCAGCAACCGCTTGCAGCACCCGCGAAGGAGGGGATGGGGGATTGCCTGCGTGAGCAAGTGGTGGATGAGGCATCCATTGCAAGCGCTGTGATGAGGCAGGTATCACCGGATGACGTCATCAGCCCACTGGGTATGCAGGGCACCCAGCCCATCAGAAAGTACCTGATCGCAAAGGGGATTGACCGCCCTTTCCGTCCTTTTTGGCCAGTATACGCGCTGGGAAATCAGGTTTTGTGGGTACCGGGATGCGGGGTCTCATCAACCGCTGCGGTGACACAAAACACGGTATCAAAAGTCAAACTGGTATTTAGCGGCATTTTACCCCATGAAATCAATGAAAACGGAGGCAAGACATCATGCACGAACAATCCCTCTTAAATGATCTGGACCATGTGCTGATCACCGCGGAAGAGATCGACCTGGCGGTCACCCGCCTGGGCAAAGAGATCACAAAGGAGTTCATGAATTTGAACCCCGTGTTTATCTGCATTCTGAAGGGCGCCTCCGTCTTTTTTACAGATTTGATGCGCAAGGTAGACCTGCCGCTCACCACCGATTTTATGGCGATTTCCAGCTACGGCAGCAGCACCAAAACCTCCGGTGTTGTCCGCATATTAAAGGACCTGGACCACGATATTTTGGGCAAGGATGTCCTGGTGGTTGAGGACATTGTGGACAGCGGCCTTACCCTGTCCTATATCAAAAAGGTTTTGTTTGAGCGCGGCGCGCGGTCCATCCGCATCGCGACACTGCTGGACAAACCTGCCCGCCGCAAGATTGAGTTGGAAGTGGACTACGCCTGTTTCACCATTCCCAATGAGTTTGTGGTGGGTTACGGGCTTGATTATCAGGAAAAATACCGCAACTTACCCTTTGTGGGCGTATTACATCCCAGGATTTATACCGAAGAGGAATAAGTGTTCGTGCAGGCTTGTTCAAACGTGGTATACTAAACAGTGATTCTGTATCAAGGAGGATTGTCCTTTGCGTAGAACCCGTGGCCCATTTGGCTACTTAATCATGATTGCGTCCTTTTTGCTGTTGGCGTGGTTTATTTCCGACAGCCTGAAGGTGCCGACCAACCGGATTACCTATCCCGAATTGCTCAGTAAAATTGAAAGCAATACGGTGGAACGCGTATCCATCCGCGGGAACCACTTGATTGGCCTTAACCGCAACAGCCCGATCGCCCGGGTGGATTACCCCGCCCGTTTTGATTTTGAAACCACCATTGGCCCTGATTTTATTGACACCGTGCGCACCATGTTCGCCACAAAGAATGATAAGCCGGTTGATCAGATCAGCGTGAATGACCTGGGCTTCAAGGTGGATTATCTGCCGCCCATTGTGACGCCCTGGTATGTCGAGATGTTACCCTACATCCTGACCATGGGTTTGGTGATGGTATTTTGGTTTTTAATTATGCGCCAGCAGACCGGCGGCAGCGGCAGGGTGATGAACTTTGGCAAAAGCTCCGCCAACATGGTGGACCCAACCAAGAACAAGATTACCTTCGCGGATGTCGCGGGCGCTGATGAGGAGAAGGACGAGCTCAAGGAAATCGTCGATTTCCTCAAGAACCCCAAAAACTACCTCGACCTGGGTGCCCGGATTCCTAAAGGCGTTCTGTTGGTGGGCCCTCCGGGTACTGGTAAAACCTTGCTGGCCAAAGCGGTCGCGGGGGAGGCCAAGGTGCCGTTCTTCTCCATCAGCGGCTCCAACTTTGTTGAGATGTTCGTCGGCGTTGGCGCCAGCCGTGTGCGTGACCTGTTTGAGCAGGCCAAGCGCATGGCGCCCAGCATTGTATTTATTGATGAGATTGACGCTGTTGGCCGTCACCGCGGTGCAGGCCTGGGCGGCGGACACGATGAGCGTGAGCAGACCTTAAACCAGCTGTTGGTTGAGATGGATGGGTTCACCACCAACGAGGGCGTTATTGTGATGGCAGCTACCAACCGCCAGGACATTCTGGACCCCGCGCTGCTGCGTCCCGGTCGTTTCGACCGTCAGATTACGGTCAGCTATCCGGACATCAATGGCCGCGTCGCCATCCTGAAGGTTCATGCCAGAGGGAAGCCCCTGGCTGATGATGTGGACCTGGAGAACATCGCCAAGCGCACACCATTTGCGACCGGCGCTGATCTTGAAAACATCATGAACGAAGGCGCCATCATCGCCGCGCGCTTCAAAGATAAGCAGATCCATCAATCACATCTGATTGAAGCGGTTGAACGTGTGCAGATGGGCCCGGAGAAAAAGAGCCGCAAGGTGCTTGAGGAAGACAAGCGCATTGTTGCCTATCACGAAGCTGGCCACGCGGTGGTAGGCCACTACCTGCCCCTTTGTGATGAGGTGCACACTGTCACCATCGTCCCGCGCGGGGACGCGGGCGGCTTCACCCTGTCCTTGCCAGAGAAGGAATTCTATATGCAGAGCAAGGAAAAGATGCTGCAAACCATTTCCATGATGCTGGGCGGGCACGCGGCAGTAAAATTGATTGAGAACGACATCTACACCGGCGCGCAGTCCGACCTCAAGCGCGCGACTGAGGTTATCCGCACCATGGTCACCAAGCTGGGCATGTCCGAAAACATCGGCACCCTGTACCTGGGCAATGACCAGGAAATCTTTGTGGGCATGGAGTTTGGCCAGTCCCGCGAATTCAGCGAGGAAACCGCCACCAAGGTGGACCATGAGGTCTCCAGCATGATGCGCAAAAGCTATGATGTGGCCATGAGCCTGCTCAAAACCCACATCGACAAGCTGCATGGCCTGGCCAAACTGCTGATGGAAAAGGAAACCATCAACCGGGAGGAGTTTTTGCAGTTCATGAACGATACCCCCGTTGACAACCTGATGCCCTCGCCTTCACATGCGTAAGGACTCATTCATCCGGGCAGATTTGCACCTGCACAGCACCGCGTCAGACGGCGCGTTGACGCCCAGGGAACTAGTGCAACGCGTGGCAAATGCAGGCTTAAGACATATGGCCCTGACTGACCATGAAACCATGGGCGGCCTTATGGAAGCTGAAACCACTGCCAAACAGGCGGGGATCAATTTCATCCCCGGGGTTGAAATCAACACCGCGGGCAGGGACCATGTACATGTCTTGCTGTATTTCGTGGACAACAGCATGACGGAGCTCACCACCTTGCTGGACAACATGCGGCGTGAGCGGGATGCGCGTTGCGGCAAAATCATCGACAAACTCAATGAGCTGGGCATACATATAACATTGGATGACCTGGACTTGCCAGAAGGAACCGTCTGCGGACGGCCGCATATCGCGAATGCTTTGATGAAACGTGGGTATGTGAGTACCACGCAGGAAGCCTTTGACCGCTTCCTGGATGTTGATCAGCCCGCCTATGTTCCACGGACACGGTATGAGACCGCTGACATCATCCGTTTGGCGCGGTCCATCGGCGCGGTGCCCATCTTAGCTCACCCAGGTTTGATCCGTAACAAGGAGCTTGTAACAGAAGCCGCGATACAGAATTTGATTGAAGCAGGCTTAATGGGTATTGAAGCCTATCACGCCATGCATGATGATGAAACCTGCGCGTACTGGGACCAATTGACAAGGCGCTTGGGCTTGATTGTCACTGGCGGCAGTGATTACCACAAAGACGGCGACAATCATGGCGCCATTGGCAGTGAGATACCACGCTGGCAGCGCATGGATGCTGATGTTATGGATTTAGTGGCTATACGCAAAGGAAGGGAGAACTGAGGAAGAATTGATGAGCCAGGGGTTTGTGCCACAGCCGAATAACAATCAGCCGCCTTTGCAAAGGCAAGGCTGGGTACCACCTGTGCCAAAAAATCAACCCTTGCCGCCCAACCGTCCGCCCCAGCAGATGAACGGTCATCAACCATATTACTCTTCCCTGCCGCCGCAGAACATGCAGCCGCCCCGAGTAAATCACAGGCCAGCGCCCCAGCGCAGGCCTTCGCCCAAAAAATCGAGAAGACCTTTTAATCCAGTAAAATACGCCCTGATCATCGCGCTAGCCATCCTGCTAATTGTCGGTGCGTTTTGGGGCGTGAACGCGCTGCGAGACAACCAGGTCCGCCAATTGATAGAACCTTACCAGACCGTGTATGCGCCAAATATCTTTGTTAATGACGTGGCCATTGCTGGGATGATACCCCAAGATGCTTTCAAACTGATCCGGGATAAGATGGAGGAACGAATCAACAGCTGGAACCTTGCCATCACCTACCATGGGTTCACCTTCACAAACCTCAATTATGGTGTTTTGGGCATTACCGTGTCCGACCAGGAAATCCAGCAACTGCTCAATGAAGCCTGGCTGCATACGCGCAAGGGCACCATCCATGAGCAAAAGGCCGCCATTGAAGCCTTGGCGGATACGCCGCTCAAGCTATATACGAGTCAAAAAGAATTGCAAAGCACGCAGTTGGTACATATCTTTTCCCAGATCGCGCCCTATGTCAACGCGAACCCGGTGGACGCAGCGATTGTTGAATTCCGGCCGGATGAAGCGTCGCCTTTTACATTTATTGATGAGCGCGCAGGCGCGGTTTTGGACAGCCAGGCCGCCATGGATGAGATCATGGAGATGGCTGCGAGCGGTCAATCCGGCACGTATGAGTTGAAGCCAACCCTTATCCCGCCCAAGGTGACGCGGGCAGAGCTGGAAAACACAGTTGCGCTTTTGACCACCATTCAAACACCGGTTGAAACCGGCAAACAGGACAGCGCGAACCGGATCCACAACATCCGCCTGTCCTTTTCCAAGTTTAACGGAAAAATCCTAAAACCAGGCGAGACATTCAGTTTTAACAACATTGTGGGGCCGCGCACCTTAAAGACGGGCTTCGCGGAAGCAAAGGAATATGCCTACGGCAACCTCGTCGACGGTGTCGGTGGCGGTGTCTGCCAGGCCAGCACCACGCTCTACCAGGCGGCGGTCACATCAGGCTTGTCAATCGTAAAACGCTATCCCCACTCCGGAAAAATTGGCTATACAGAAATGGGCCAGGACGCGACCGTCTACCTTACCCCAGATCGCAATCTTGATTTTCAGTTCAAAAACACATCAGCCGGTGACATTTATATTACCGCGCATGTGAAGCAGGCCCGGACAAGCTCCAAAAAATTGGTGGCGGAAATCAAAATGTACGGCATCGGCCTGGGTGATGGCGTCTCCTACCGGCTGCGCTCTGAGACCGTTCAAACCATCCCGCCGCCGATAGAGAAAAAATATGAAGACGATCAAACAGGACTGATTGTAACCTATACGGATGAAGAAAAGCTTAAAACAAAGGCTGTGGAAGGCTATGTGGTTGAAACCTATCTGGAGAAAATCAAAAACGGCGTGCTTGTGGAGCAACCCAAGCTGATTTCCAGCGATACCTTCCCACCCAAGGCAGCTGTGTACTACCGCGGCGTAACCAAGCGGGATTTTTAAAGGCACAGCGCATGCAAAACAGCATGATTATGCATTTTGACCCAACAAGCGCTTCAGGATAAACATACGGGAGTTTTCTGTTCTTGAACACAAGAAAGGGAAACTCCCGTTTTCATGAACTGGGAATGTATGCAAAATATTGATGTATATACTTGCATAGATTCAGGAATTAATGTATACTTACATCAACGGAGGAACAAGCGCATGCAGCGGTTTTTTCTTTATTCCAATCCCGGAAAACCAGAAACCATCCAGGCTGTCAGTGATTTCGCGGACTTGTTGATCAACAAAGGGTGCGAGGTTCTGCTTGACGGCTGGTTGTTTGACCTTTTGCATAAAGGGAAAAAGACCTCGCCTGATCAATTGGATAACAACGTGCAAGCGGTTGTTTGCTTTGGCGGGGATGGCACCATTCTTCGCATATTGCCGTATTTGGCGGCGCGGTACATTCCTGTCCTCGGTGTCAATATGGGGCACACGGGGTTTTTATTGCAGGTCAGCCCGGATGAGCTGGACGGCGTGCTGGACCGTTTTATCGCGCAGGATTATGAGATCAAGGAGCGCGCGATGCTCTCCTGTGAAATCAACGGCCAGGCTACCTACCTGGTGATGAATGAGTTTGCGCTGACCCGCGGCCAAAATCCCAGCAGCATCGTGGTGGATGTGCAGTATGAGAACGAGCGTGTCTTCACCATCCATGGCGACGGGGTATTGGTATCCACGCCCACAGGCACGACAGGGTATTGCCTGTCTGCGGGCGGGCCTGTCATCTTCCCTGGCGTGCCCTGCCATATTGTGGTGCCCGTTTGCTCGCATATTATGCACCAGCGGCCAATCATCCTGCCGCAAACAGGCGATATCCGCCTGCTTGTGCGGGCCAATCACGGTGCCCGCCATCAAATCAGCATGGATGGGCAAATTGTGCTGGATCTTGACACTGAGAGCGAGGTGCGCATCACTCAGGCGAAAGAAGCCGCGCGGTTTATTCATTTTTCGCCGGAGCAATTCTTGACCCGGCTTGATTACAAACAAAAAAAGTGGAGCAATCACGTATATGGAGGTAAGCTATGAAAAGTACCAGGCAGGCAGCAATTCTTAATCTGATTGACAAGCACGATATCAAAACCCAAAAAGAACTGGCCGATATGCTCAAAACCCAGGGCTTTGAGGTAACCCAGGCTACCGTCTCCCGTGACATCAAGGAGATGCGCTTGCTGAAAGTTTTGACCGGTTTGGGGGAATACAAGTACGCAACAGCCGACCAGGCGGAATATTCCGTATCCGACCGCTTTGTGCGGATGTTTGTGGACTCGGTCATTTCCATTGAGGCAGCTGGCAATATCATTGTCATCAAAACGCTGGCCGGTTCTGCCAATGTGGCTGGCGAAGCCATCGACAGCATGCGCTGGCCGGAGATCGTGGGCACCCTGTCTGGTGACAACACCATTTTTGTCATCGTCCACAATGAGGCGGATGCCGAAGAAGTGGTGAGAAAGTTCAACGAAATCCTCAGATAAAAGGACAATATGTTAGATAGCTTACTGATTCGCAACATCGCCTTGTTTGAGGAGGCGAGCATTCAGTTTTCCACCGGTTTGCATGTGCTGACCGGTGAAACCGGTGCCGGGAAATCCCTGGTGGTGGACGCGGTCAATTTTTTGTGCGGTGCCCGGGCTGACCGCGATATGATCCGCGCGGGCGCAGATACCGCTTATGTTGAAGGTATTTTTATCATCGAGAACCAGGATGACTTGCTGGAACGTTTGCATCAGCAAAGCATCACGCTGGAAGATGGGCAGTTGATCCTTTCCCGGGAGTATCAGCGCAAAGGGCGCAGCATCTACCGTGTAAACGGGATGGCGGTCGCCTTATCCATCTATCAACAGCTGACCAGCCATTTGATTGACCTGCATGGCCAGCATGAGCACCAATCGCTCCTGCATGACAGCCAGCATCTGAGGTATCTTGACCTGCTGGGGGATCAGGAGCATGACAGTTTGCTGCAGCAGACAAGGGATGCCTACAGCGCCTATATGCAGGCAATGAAAGAATATGAATCTGCGCGCAAGAGCAGCGCGTCGCGTTCAGAACGGCTGGAGGTCCTTTCACTTCGCCAGAAGGAATTAAGAGATGCCAAGTTGGTCCCTGGTGAGGAAGAGAGTCTGCAGGCAGAAAAAACAATGCTCCGCAACGCGGAGAAGATTACGACTGCCATTCATGATATCAACAAAGCGTTGTTTGACGCGTCTGGTCAGGACACCGCAGGGATGTTATTGATGGAAGCGCAGTCTGCGCTTGAAAAAATCGTGTCCTTTCATCCAGCCTTTGAGGGCATCAGCGGCCGACTGTCCTCACTTTATTATGAGCTGGAGGAGATCAGCCACGATTTAAGCGCGCAGCTGCGTGACATCACGCATGATGACGCGCGGCTGGAAGAGGTGGAGCAGCGCCTGGATTTGCTGCGCAAACTGGAGCGTAAATACGGCCCCAGCATTGAGGAGATGCTGACCTACCTCGCCCAGTTGGAGGAAGAGCTGACACAGCTTGAAAACTTGGACGAAAGCCTTGAGCAATTGGACAGGTTACAAGCAGAATATAAAAAGCAGTTTTTACAGCTTGCGGAAAGCCTAAGCGTCTCCAGAAAAAAGCTGGCAGCGCGCTTTGAAAAGCGCGTTGAGAAGGAACTGAAGGATTTGAACATGTCCTCCACCAGGTTTCATATCCAGGTGGAGGCTAACCCCGCGAACATTCACGAGGATGGATATGATCAGGTGCGCATGCTGATTGCGCCGAACGTTGGGGAGGAATTAAAGCCGCTTTCCAAAATTGCCTCCGGCGGTGAGCTGTCCCGGGTGATGCTGGCCATGAAAACGCTGACTGCAGAGAAAAATGAAGTCCCCACCATGGTTTTTGATGAAATTGACACAGGTGTGTCTGGCACAACCGCCATGACCATCGCCCAAAAACTGAGCGACATCGGCCGCTTTCGTCAGGTTGTTTGCGTAACCCACCTGCATCAGCTTGCCGCCATGGCCACAACGCAGTACCACGTCAGCAAGGTGGAGGACGGGGGACGGACAAGGGCCTTTGTTACCCAACTGGATTTACCACAAAGGACACAGGAAATTGCCAAGATGCTGGGCGATATTGAAACGCAAGGGAAAAGCAGCCTCCAGCACGCGGAAGTGCTGTTAAAAGACGCCGCTCAGTATCGGACAAAACCGTCATAATCCGCGAATCATCTCATAGAATGTGGACCTGTCAGCGTTTAAATATTAAGTATCAACGCCATTTATTGTTAAAGTATAAAATTAAATGATGAAATTATTACAAATGTGTGATACAATGCTCCTGTCAGAGAAACAATTATGCAAGGAGTTTGTTCATGCAAAACAGGTTCGCAATCCCGCTACGCTACAACATCAAAGAAAAACACGCGGGCAGTCATTTAAGCGCTGCGCAGCATGTTGCTGTTGATTGGGCGAAGGTGGATGATTATCACGCCATCCTGGATTTGGATTGCGCAAACGGGAATCTCCTGCGGCATTATATGGAACGGTTTCACCTGCGCGCTTGTGGAATTAGCAAAAGCATGGAAGCGCTTCATCAAGCCGATGTTGATGTGCTCCTCCACGCTGAAATCTTGAAAGCGGATCAGCACGACATCCCCTGGATGAAAAACAGTTTTGACGTTGTATTCCTGACCAAATTAATCTACAGAAATTGCAGGTGCGATCAATTGATGAGTGAGGTGCACCGCGTGCTAAAACCTGGCGCGCAGTTCGTGCTTGTGGTGCCCGGCTCACCCTTATTAAATCGCCTGACGCATCTGCTAAAAACCAACCAATCCTCACAATTCTGGGATAACCCAATCCACCTGATGGATCGCTTGAATCACAATGGCTTTGTAGATGTGTCCATGCGCTCATCCAGGTTGCGCTATACGACAATCATCGCGCACAAGCAAGAAAGCACTTCCTAAAGCATGCAAAACGGAGTTGCACAGAACAAGTCAGGAATCATCAGGCAAATGTTCATTTGTTTGATGGTTCTTGTTTTGATGATTACCTTGATCCCAAATCAGATCATACTGGCTGATCAAACACCAAAGAATGTACGCGTTTTGTTAACCGCCTTTCAATCCAGCAACAGCTTGAAAATTGAGGTCTATGGAAACTATGCGCTGGATGACAAAATCAGTTTTCAGCGTGGCAGTGAGCTGACAGTATATCTGCTTAACGGACAGCTGATGTTGCACTACGAAGGAATGTCCTATTCCGCGGGAAGTTCCTTCAATCTTGTTCGCCACCATGAAGAGCAGAATCGTCAAAACGGCCTGCGGATCCAAGGCGAAAACAGTTTGTACACCGGAGATTTACAGATCAGTGTCAAAGATAATAAATTCTATCCTGTGCTAAACATTCCCATTGAGGAGTATTTGCAGGGTGTTGTTCCCTATGAAATGGCCGATGATTTCCCGCTTGAAGCGCTCAAAGCCCAGGCAATTTCCGCGCGCACCTACACGCTTGCGCATCTGAAGCCCGATAAAGACTATGACCTGGTGGACAACACCAACGATCAGGTCTTCCGCGGCATCAAAGCGGACAAAGAGAACGCCATCAAAGCCGTGAAGGAAACAGCGGGCATCGTGTGCATGTATAAGGACAAATTGGCTGTGTGCCTTTATACCGCCAGCAATGGAGGGGTTACCGAGTCCGCCTATAACGCGTGGGGAAGAGAGCAGATACCCTACTTGATTATTCAAGAGGATCAGTACGACCGCGAAAACCCCATGAGCATTGTCAAGAAGGCGCGCATCAACAAATCGCTTGATGGCAAAACAAACGCACAAACAGAGCTGTTAAAACCTTTTTTGATGGAGAAGGTGCAAGCGCTATTGCAAAATCACTATCAGGATATGAGCCAGATCACGGCAAAACTGATTGAGTTGCGAAATGTTACACCGCATACCACCAAATATGGCGGTGACAAAGGCGTAATGAAGTTCCTTAAATTCGATCTGATGATTGAAGTGAGCGAACCGGCCCATATGCAGGAGGACACAGAGATCAATCTGTCCGGCTCAGAGGATAATGCCGCCTATCAGGTCGAAACCGTCACACAGACAGGGAACCTGGTCACAACAAAAAAGCAGATAGCTGTTGATTGCCCGATTTTCCCGGAACTTGAGCAATTGCTTTCCCTGTCCATCAACCGCAATGAAAATGAAATTGTTTCCGTGAAGGAAGAAGAGACTTCTTTTGTGATTCAGTTTGCGCGCTATGGGCACGGTGTTGGGATGAGCCAACGGGGCGCGGAGTGGATGGCCAAGAAATATCATTGGGATTACCAGCAGATATTGCGGTTTTACTATCCAGGAACAACTTTGAAAACATTGGACTTAACCCCGAACAGTTTGCCCACACTGGATATTCTCTATATGACAACACCAGGTCCCTTGCCCACAGCGACACCCAGGCCGACTTTGATGCCGCAGACAGAAACCGCAAAAGAAGGGCAAAAAATTGTATTCGTCACCGGTGTGGCAAAAGATTCTTCCCTCAACCTCCGCGAAAAACCAGACCTGCTGTCTGAGATTATCACCAGGTTGTATTACGGCCAGGAACTGCTGGTGCTAAAGGAGTTGGAGGACGGATGGCTGCAGGTGCAAACAGACAGTGTATCAGGCTTTGTCCGTTCAGAATTTGTCAGTGAGCAGCAATCAATTACACCTTAAGGAGGGCACATGAACGCGATTTTTAGCAAAGATATGTTGGAGTTCATGCTGGACCTTCGCTTTAACAATAACAAGACATTTATGAATGAAAACCGCACGCGCTATCAAGAAGTCATGCGGGACCCCTATTATCGTTTGATTGAGTTGCTGACACCAACTGCGCTGGAGATCGATCCAGGTATGGAGGTCAGGCCCTATAAGTGTTTGTCTCGGATTTTCAGGGATACGCGGTTTAGCAACAACAAACTGCCTTATCGTGATCATCACTGGGTTGCCTTTCGGCACCAGGCGGAACCGCGCGATCAGGCGGTTATGCTGTGGTTTGAAATCCGGCTGGACGAGGTCAGCTGGGGCTTGGGGTTTTGGGGCGGCAACATTAAAGCGATGGATGTATTGAGACGTCAAATGGTCGCAAAGCAGGACGAGCTGCTGTCCATATTACCAATATTAAAAAAGCATCATTTCAACCTGGAAGGCAGCGTATATAAACGTAAGCAAATACCAGATAAATTGCCAGATGCCTTAATACCCTGGTATATCAGGCGGGATGTATATCTGGTCAAACAAAACATCAACCCGGAATGGGTGTTTGAGCCAGGGCTGGAAAAACGACTGTCACGGGATTTCCTCGCGCTAAAGCCTTTTTATCAGATGCTCCGGGGCGCTTATGAAGTGAGTGCACTTGAATAACAGGTTAAAGTTCGGCAAAACAGACCAGTGCCCGTATATGGGGCAACACTAAAAAAAGGACTCGCCCTGCCGCAAGTCCTTTTACTTTTGGAAATATCTGAAGTTATAACGCGCGATAAACCGTGACCACCTTGCCCAAAACCTCAACCTCGTCAACAACGATGGGTTGCATCGCGTCGTTTTCTGGCTGCAGACGGAAATGTCCTTTCTCCTTATAAAAGCGTTTGACGGTTGCGTCGCCATTGACCATCGCGACAACGATGTCCCCGTTGAGGGCGTGGTTTTGCTGTTTGACGACAAGATAATCCCCATTGAGGATGCCAGCCTGGATCATGCTGTCACCGCGTACCAAAAGGGCGAAATACGCGCCATCCTTCAGCATGAATTCGGGAATGGGCAGCATGTCAGAGACATTTTCTTCCGCCAGGATAGGGGTGCCAGCGGCGACGGGGCCCAGCAATGGCACCATGCGCATCAGTTCCTTAACGGGTGTTTCCTCATTTTCTACAACAGCCATAGCGCGGGGCTTCATGGAATCCCGCTTGAGCAGCCCTTGCTTCTCAAGTCTCTTCAAGTGGCCATGAACCGTAGACGTAGACTTAAGGCCCACCGCCTGACAGATCTCCCGTACGGATGGCGGAAAGCCGTTTTCCTCTACCTGTGTGCGGATATACTCAAGAATCAATTTCTGAGTTTCACCGTGTTTACGTTTTTTCTGCTGGGTCTGGTTCATGCTGGCCCTCCATCAGTTGTTGCCCCTATTATACCATGCAAACATATGTTTGCAATAACAAATTTGAAGATTTGTCAATTTATTTGTCATCCGTGGAGATTTCCGGCAGTTGAATGCGTCTGGCGGCTTCTCTTCGCTTCTCATCCGACATGGCGGCGTAGTGCTTTCTTGTTGTATTGACATCGGCGTGGCCCAGGGTATCAGCGACCAGATAGATATCCCCGGTTTCCTGGTACAGATTGGTGCCAAAGGTGCTGCGCAATTTGTGCGGGCTGATTCGTTTTTTAAGCGGCGCGCCCAATAGGGCGTATTTCTTCACCAGGTTTTCAACCGCCCTCTGGGTGATTCTGCGCTTTTGCAGGGAGAGGAAGAGGGCAAATTCGTGCCCTGGTTTGGTTTCTATTTCTTTTCGTTCCTGTAAATAGGCCAATAAGCTGTCAGCCACACGGTCTGGGAAGTACAGAATGGTTTGATTCCCGCCCTTGCGGGTGACCACGAAGGAGTTCTTTTCAAAATCAAGATGATCAATGTCCAACCCCACCAGCTCACTCACACGGATGCCGGTACCCAGAAACATCATCAAAATAGCGGTGTCCCGCTTTTGTGTGTTGCGCAAGTACGCCTGCTGCTTGGGGCTGAAGCCTTCACCGTTGATGACCGCGTCCATCATGCGTTGAACCTCATCATCCTCCATGTATAAAATGGGTTTGCTGTGGCGCTTGGGCATTGAAACCAAGGTCGCGACATTGGCGGGGACAATCTCATTCCTGAAGCAAAAATCAAGAAAAGAGCGAATGGAGCTGAGTTTCCTCATAATGCCCAGTTCGTTGTTTTGTATACTCACCGGACGTTTTGTATCCGACTTCTTTGCGTCCTCTTGTTCCTTATAATAAAACTGCAGATATTCCTGAAAGCCTTCAATGTGCCGGGCGGTAATCAGCCGCATGTGGTCCTGTGTCATCAAACGCGGTTCCGTATCCGCGAAATCAACTTCCTCAAGCGTCAGATAACGAAAAAACAGCCGCAGATCATATGCGTACGCGCGCCTGGTCAGCACACTTGTGATCTGGGAAATGGACCGAAAATAATCTGTGCATAATCTGGGCAATTCCAGCTGCAATTCCTTTAGTTTTTCAGCCGCCTTTTGGGAGGATTGGCTGTGAAACACAATACGCTTCAATGGTGGACTCCTTCAAATTTGCTGATATCAGCATACATTATTTTGTTGATTTAGACAATCGCCATGAATTACATGTAAATATTGGAATAAGATATTGACAATGTTGTTTATGGTTGATATATTCCATACGTACTATGCCAAGGAGGTTGTCCCATGTCCAAGTCCGTATTATTTCAAGGCACGCAGCTCCAGCCGGAGAAGCAGCCTGTTTCTGTAGAAGGCGTTCATGAGCCTGACGCGCTGGCATCCGCCAGCGGTTTATGGATTTCGTCCGCCGGTTCCGCCATGTTGACAAAGGGCCAGTATCCGCTCAAGCAGCAGGATGATTGGCTGATTATCATGTGCCAGAACGGCTCTTTCCATTTAACCAATAATGACCTGCGCATCCGCAACCGTGAATGCTGCATGCTGCCGGCGCAGACAGAGCAGGCTGTTATCCAGGTAGAGCAGGAAGCCCGCATCATCTGGATGACCATCAGCGGGCGCTTATCCGCGGATTTCATGACCTTGATGGGCGCGTTGCCGCACCGGGTGATGAAGCAGGGCGCATTGCCTTCACAGTTGAAGCTCAGCAAGCACATCGTCCAGGCGATTGTGCGCACCGGATCCGCGCGTGAGGCTTCCTCTGCCCAGTTGCAACAGCTACTGTGGGGCCTGCTCGCGTCCCATTCCGGCCAGCCGGTGGCGATGGACGCTGTCTTGTCTCACGAGATTTCCAAGGTCATCGATGCCATGCGGAAGAACCAGTATAAGGATTCCTTCTCCTTAAACGACATGGCCAACTTAAGCCGGATGCCGGTGGAAACCTTCCGCAAACGCTTTGTGTCAGAGGTCGGGATGCCGCCGCAAAGCTACCAGCTTTTCTGCAAGATGGAGCGCGCAAAGACCCTGCTGAAGGAAGGTTTAACCGTGCGCCAGACTGGTGTTGAGGTAGGGATGGAGGATCCATACCATTTTTCCAAAACCTTTAAAAACATTGTTGGGATGAGCCCGTCCCACTACACCAAAACAACCATCCAGCAATGAACAAAACCATTTCCAAGGCTGAAGCGCGGAACTACAGCGCGCTTCAGTTGGCTTTTATAGGGGACGCGGTTTACAACCTGGTCATGCGTTTACACTCTCTACAGGAGGGGAAGGGCCTGCGCGCGATGCACATGCGCACAACAGGCCGGGTGAACGCAGTCGCGCAATCTAAAGCCTTAAAGACCCTGGAAGGCCTGCTGGATGAGGAGGAGTTGGACATCGTCCGCCGCGGCAGGAACGCCCACCCCAGGCACCAGGCGCCGCGCTCAGCGACAACCGCGCAATACTGCGCATCCACTGGTTTTGAGGCCTTGATCGGCTATCATTATCTCACCGGGCAAACTGACAGACTGCGTGAATTATTCACTTACCTGCAAACGCATACAGGGGAATAACACGCTGTATTGATAATATGGAAACGCGTGCGTTTCAATTTGAAAGGATTTTATGTCAAACCAAAACAGACCAAGCAAACCGCAGGGGAAAAGACCCCCAGCACAGGGCAACCGCAAACCAGGACCCAAGCCCAGCGGCATGAAGCAGCAGGGCAGGCCTGCCTCAAAGGCGACTCGTAATGCCCGCGGTGATCAAACTGCGCCGCGCGATACACGAAAAACGCAACCTGCAAAAGGCAGAAAACCTTATGGCAATATCCCGCAGGCAAAGCCCTTTATCACGCAAAACCAGGATTTGGGCTATGAGGAAACATCCCGCAGCAACCGTCAATACGGTCAATACGCGCGCCGCAGCAATCAAAGCGACTTCAGCGCCCAGGCAAACAACCCGCGCCGCGGCAACCAACGCGGCGGTACATCCTACCGTCAGCAAGAATTCGCGTCACCAGCCGCGCAGCGCTTCGGCCCGGACAGCAGGCCAGAGCGGACGGCCGTGCCATCCTTCAATCAAAGCACCAACCAAACGGATGCTTTCGTATCAGAAGATATCCCGCAGGTTAACCTGCTGACAGGCCGCAATCCCATCCGGGAAGCGGTTAAATCCGGCCGGGATCTGGAAAAACTGATGATCGCCAAGGGGGAATTGTCCGGTTCTGCGCGTGAGATTGTCAGTCTGGCCAAAAAGGCTGGCATCATGATCCAATCCGTTGAGCGCAGCCGGCTGGATCAGTTGGCCAAGAACCATCAGGGGATGATTGCCTTCGCGTCTGCCTATCAATACGCGACAGTAGAAGATATTCTGGAGCTTGCCAGGCAAAGGGGAGAGGCCCCCTTCATCATTGTGCTGGATCAAATCACAGATCCGCACAATCTGGGTGCAGTCATCCGCACCGCGTCATGCGCCGGCGCGCATGGCGTCATTGTGCCGCAGCATCGGGCTGTTGGCTTAACCCCTGCCGCTGTCAAGGCTTCTGCTGGCGCTGTCGAGCACATTAAGGTGGCGCGGGTCACCAACCTCAACCAGACCATCAAATCCCTACAGCGCAAAGGCATCTGGTTTTATGCCTGTGAAACCGAGGGGGAAGACTACCGCACAGTTCAGTTTGACGGCCCCTGCGCGCTGGTTATCGGCAGCGAAGGGGAAGGGATCAGCCGCCTGACAGCCAGCATCTGCGACAAGCAGATCCGCATCCCCATGGTGGGTAAGATGGATTCGCTGAACGCGTCCGTCGCAGCCGCGATCCTGATGTACGCTGTGCATAACCACAGAAACCCGCTCAACTGACTCTAAAAACATCCTTTGCTTTTTAATGCGCGTCTTTTTGTGCAAAAAGCACGCGGATTGCCTGCAATCTTTAATGAATACAAAGCAAGAACAGTTGACAAACATATCTTGCTTGTTTAAAATGGCATGGTATCCGCTACTGCGGGTGTAGCTCAATGGTAGAGCTCCAGCTTCCCAAGCTGGCCACGTGGGTTCGATTCCCATCACCCGCTCCACAAGCCCTATGCGGTGGTTCGCCGCATTGGCAGGGGCCGGTTTCCCGGCAAATCGCGCCAGGCTTCTGCCCGGCAAATTACCGTAATATCAGGAGGAGACAAAACCAATGGCAAAACAGAAATTTGAGCGCACGAAGCCGCACGTGAACATCGGAACGATTGGTCACGTAGACCACGGCAAGACCACCCTGACCGCGGCGATCACCATGGTGCTGGCCAAAGCCGGCGGCGCCC
>DUQZ01000061.1 GCA_012837525.1 Clostridiales bacterium
AAAAGATGTTCCCGCCAGCGGGCGAAAAACGTCCCAGCAAAAAGCAAGGGCCGTGAAATAAAACGGTAACATGCCGCGTTCTATGTACAGTGTTGTCCGGCGTGAAGGTTTTCCGTTTGCGGGAGGAGCAGATACAATCCGCAGAGGGCGCGGAGCGCAGCGCCCTTGAGGAATCCTACCAATACGAGAAGAAATCGCTGGACAGCTTCCGGGAGTCCGGCAAATACCTTGCCACCCGGGAGGACATCGCCGCCATGCACGATTTGATGAGCAAACTTTATGTCAGAGACGGCCTGGGCAACGCCCAGCGCCAGGCTGTGTACAGCACCGACCACCTGCGCCAGTATACTGATGGCGCCATCACCCTGGATCAATTTATCCAGCAGATGGACAGCGCGCTGCGATTGGTGCGCATGGAGTATCAATAAGAGCGGGCAGAAACCGTCCCAGCAAATTTACGCGGTTTTGAAACAAAACGCGCATGTGCTGCGTCTATTCTATAGTGCCAGTCAATTCTGTTATGGAAAAAGGAGGCATCATCTTGAAAGCAAACACGAAAAATCGGAAATCTGCCCTTACCAGGGCCCTTGCCCTTTTGCTCATGCTCTGCCTGGTTCCGCTTGTCCCTGTAGCAGGGGCGGAGGACAAACCGCGCACCAACCTCTTTGGCAGCAGCCTGTATGAAAACGAGGACTATATTTACACCGTCGCTGTGGCGGGCGATACAGTCTATGTCAAAAGCCGCAAAGCGCTTTTCTCCTACACAAAGGGGGATGCAGCGCCGGTGCAGCTTGCGGCGTTTGAGCTGTATCCTACCCTCCCCACCATGGAAAACCTGGATGCGCGGGATCCGGAAATCCACCAGCTGGTGTCTGACGGGCAGCAGCTCTACGCGCTGGATCTGTACAAGCAAAGCCTGTTTACCTTAAGGGCACAAAAGGACAAGCTGGACTTCACAAACCCCATCCAGCTGGACCTGTCCGACTTTTTGGAGGAGAGCGGCACCACCGTCTATACCCATCAGCCCCTCTTTGTGATTATCAAGGACGGCATACTCCTTATGCGCCACCCCAATTACGATGAAGGCGCAACCGAACTGTACAGCTTTAACCTGGCAACCGGCGAAAAAACGGCCTACAAAACCCGCCACCTGCAGCAGATGACACCCTACCGTGACGGCAAGTTCCTGGCTGTGCGGCATGATCCGATGAATGCCTATGACCCGCAGACCTATGAGCTCATCCCGCCCAAACTGGTCATCTTTGACCCGGCTAAAGACACTACGGAGGACCTGGGGCTTGAGATGGAATACAACGATCAGTCTGGCTCAGTCAGCGCCATTTATTATGACGCGCAGGAGGACAGCCTCTATACCCACAGCACCACCGACGTGCTGCGCTATGACAGTTTCAAAACCAAACGCCTCATCGGGTATTTGCCCACCTATGGCAGCATGGGCAGCAGCCTCTCTGGCGGCATCCAGCCATTCGGGCAGGATCACTTGATTATTGGCCACTACAACAACATCTTCCTGCGCCCAAAGGATGAAAAAGGCCTGGAGGGCGTCAATGTGCTGGCGATTACCGGCAATCTGGACAATGGCAATATTCTGCAGAATGTCCTGATGGAAATGGATGATGTGGTGCTGCGCCATGACGACACACTCAAGCAGCAATTCATCGACGGCGAGCAGCTGGCTACCCTGTTCATCACTGGCGCAGTCAATTTTGACCTGATGATCATGGGCACCTATGGCTTTGACCTGGACAAACTGATTGAGAAAGGTTATCTGGCTGACCTGTCTGGCAGCGCCCTCATCAGTGAGCACATGGGCAAGCTGGAAGAGGGCATCAGGCAGGGTGTAACCAGAAATGACGGCATCTATGCCGTGCCGGCAACCCTGATGCTTGTCCCGGTGTCCGCCTATGTCAACAATTTTGAAGCAGCCGGGCTGGCTATCCCCAAAACCATCCCCGAACTGGTGGATCTGTATGTGGACTGGTATGACCACCTGGCGGAGGAGCTGCCAGAGTTCCGCCTTTCCAGCTCTGGTTCGGACTACGTCAAAACCGAGCTGCTGCGCACCGTGCTGGACGCCTATATGGATACAACGCTTGCCGCCGGGCAGGAATTGGTGTTTGATACCCCCTTGTTCCGGGAGATTTTGCAGAAGGTCCAAAGCATTCAGTCCGATGGCGGCGGCAAGATTGATTGGAGCACGCCGGAAGGACAGGCGGCCATGGAGGACGAGTGGCAGAAAAAACAGCTGCTGGAGACCGGCATGGGCTTTGAACCCCAGCACTCCGTTGGCTTGAACAACTCAGGCGACCGGCAGTTTATCCCGCTCATCCTGCCGTTTGAAGAAGGTGCCCCGGCTTACAGCCGCGCGGACATGAACCTGCTGGCTGTGCTGTCTACCAGCAAAAACAAGGAAGCGGCCACCCGTTTTATTGAACACTACATCCAAAAACTGGACACGCTGGACCGGGTAGCCTTTGACAAAACCTGGACCGCGCCTGTTGAAAACCCCAAGTACGAAGAAGGCCTCAAAATGCAGGAATACATGGTGGGACAGGTGAAGGAAGCCATGGAGCGGGCCGAGGGCGCAGAGAAGAGCGACCTGGAGGAGAACTACCGTTATATGCAAGATAGCCAGAAGCGCTACCAGGAAGAGGGCAAGTTCTTAGCCCCGCAGCGGGACATTGACATGCTGCGCAGCGTGATGAGCAAGCTGTTTATCACAAGCGGCCTGGGGAACGCCCAGCGCGCCGCTGTGAGCGAGGAATACAACCTGCTTACCCAGTTTGTCCAGGGCGCCATCACCCTTGACCAGTTCGTCCGGCAATTGGACGACAAGGTGCGCCTGGTGCGCATGGAATATCAATAACGGCGAACAGCAATCGGGCGGAATCCGTCCCAGCAAGTTTGCGCAAAAATGAAGTAAAACGCGCGTCTTCCGCGTCTATTCAGTAGTGCCCGTTGATTCGAACAGGAAAAAGGAGGTATCTCCGTGAACCCAAACGATAAAACAAGCAAACCCAGCCTCATCCGGGCGATTGCCCTGCTGCTCATGCTCTGCCTCATCCCGCTTATCCCCACGGCAGGGGCGGAGGGGACAGAAAAGACCAACCTGTTTGGCAGCAGCCTGATGGAGCAGGAGGACTACATCGACACCTTCGCGGCGGTGGGCGATACCATCTACATCAAGACCCGCAAAGCCTTTTATACCTATAAGCAGGGTGATTCTGCGCCTGTCTTGCACCTGAATTATGACCCCTATCCCATCGCACCCGCCATTGACAGCCTGGAAAGCCGTGACCCGGTCATCCAGCAGCTGGTGTCAGACGGCCAGCAGCTCTACGCGCTGGACCTGTACAAGCAAAGCCTGTACAAGCTGGCGGTTGAAAAAGACCAGCTCGTCTTCTCCGACCCCATCAAGCTGGACCTGGCTGACTTTTTGTGGGAACGCGGTGTCTCCGTCTACACGCGCCTGCCTCAGTTTTCTTTCATCCACGAGGGCAAGCTGTATCTGCGCCATGCCAATCATGAGGGGAATGCCAAGGATCTGTACTGCTATGACCTGAAAACGGGTGAAAAGTCCACCTTCAATACACCGCACCTGCAGCAGATGACGCCTTATAAAGACGGCAAGTTCCTGGCCGTCCAGCACGATTCCGAAAACTCCTTCGACATGCAAACCCAGGAGCGCATCCTGCCCACCCTGGTGGTGTTTGACCCCGCGACAGACAGCGTGGAAGATCTGAAACTGGCCATGGAGATCAACGACAATTCTGATTCCGTCAGCTGCATTTATTACGACGCGCAGTCAGACAGCGTGTTCACCTACAACACCACCGACGTGCTGCGCTATGACAAGGACTTTAAAACAAAGCGCCTCATCGGCTACCTGCCCACCTACGGCAGCATGGGCAGCTCCCTGCCCAATGGGATGCAAGCCTTTAAAAAGGACCGCCTGCTCATCGGCCATCCCTACAACATCTTTGTGCGCCACCTGGATGAAAAAGGCCTGGAGGGCATCACCGTCCTCACCATCTCGGGCAACCTGGACTATGGCAACGTCCTGCAACATGTGATGATGGAGATGGACGACATCGTCTTGCGCCAGGATGACACCTTAAAGGGGCAGTACGTAGATGGCGACAAGCTGGCAACCCTCTTCATCACCGGTTCGGTCAATTTTGACCTGATGATTATGAGCGTCTATATCTTTGACATGGACAAGCTGATTGATAAGGGCTACCTGGCCGACCTGTCCGCCAGCAGCGTCATCAGCGACTACACGAACAAGCTGGAGGACGGCATTAAGCGGGGTGTCACAAAGGATGACGGCATCTATGCCGCGCCTGTGTCCCTCATGGTGGTGCCGGTATCCGCCTATGTGAAGAACTTTGAGGCGGCCGGCCTGCCCATCCCCAAGACCATTCCGGAGTTGGTCCAGCTGTACGCGGACTGGTACGACCACCTGGCGGATGAATTGCCCGATTTCCGCCTGTCGGACGAGGATGCCGAAAACGACAAAGCTGTGCTGCTGCGCATCGTGATGGAAAGCTACATGGCTTCCGCCATCGCCACCGGGCAGGAATTGGTGTTTGATACCCCGCAATTTCGGGATCTTCTGCAAAAAATTGACAGCATCAAGACCGAATCCCAGGGCAAGATGGACTGGAGCACGCCTGAGGGCAAGGCAGCCATCATGGAGCAGCATCAAAAGAAGCAACTGCTGCAAAGCAACATGGGCTTTGAGCCCCAGTACTCCGTGGGCATGAATAACGCTGGCGACCGTCAGTTTGTGGCGGCGATTCTGCCCATTGAAGAAGGCGGCCAGGGCTACCAGCGGGCGGAGATCAGCATGCTGTCGGTGCTGTCTACCAGCAAGAACAAGGAGGCGGCCACCCGCTTCATCGAGCACTACATCCAAAAAATGAACGTGCTGGACCGCGCGGCCTTTGACAAAACCTGGACTGCGCCCATTGACAACCCCAAGTACGAGGAAGCGCTTAAAATGCAGGAAACCAGACTCGCCCAGCTGAAGGAAAAGATCCAAAACGCCCAGGGTGCCGAGCAAAGCAATCTGCAAGAGGAACTTAACTACCTGGAGAAAGCACTGGAAACCTACCGCGAGAACGGCAAGTTCCTGGCGCAGCAGCGCGACATCGACATGCTGCGGGACGTGATGGGCAAGATGTTTATCTCAAACGGTCTGGGCAACGCGCAGTTCCAGGCAGTGAACCAGGAGTATGAGCTGCTGAACCAGTACACCCAGGGCGCCATCACCCTGGACCAGTTCATCAAGCAGCTGGACGACAAGGTGCGCTTAGTTCGCATGGAATACCAATAATCTGATCGTTTTTCCGCTGGCCTGTCCATGGCGGGCAGGCCGGCGGGATGTGTTATAATACCGCTGTACCCAACCCACTCATGAACCTGCCGGCGGAATGTTGCGCAGGGGAAAGCGAGCGACATGTTCACCAAAAAGAAGAGCTTATGGCTCTTTTTACTGCCAGGATTGCTGGGGCTGATGCTGTTTCACCTGGTGCCCTTCATCGGCGGCATCTACTTCAGCATGACCGATGGCACCATCAACAACAACATCGTCTGGTTTGCCAACTACCAGCGGGTGTTTGCCAACGCGGCCTTCCAGAAGGGCATGCGCAATTCTCTGGAGCTGTCCCTGCTCAGCGCGCCGCTGATCTTCGTGCTCAGCTTCATCCTGGCCATTATGCTAAAGTCCCTCAGGGAGCGCAGCCTGCCCTTCCGCAATATCCTGCTCATGCCCTACCTGGTGCCATCCTCCGCCCTGCTCATCATCTGGATGGTCCTGTTTGATTACGGCGGGGTGGTCAACCGGCTGGTCACCTTGCTGGGCATAGACCGCGTGATGTGGCTGGAGTCCGGCATGCTGCGCGTGCCCATTGTGCTGCTCTACGTCTGGAAGAACATCGGCTTCTCTGTCGTCATCTTCTCAGCCGCCTTGCAGTCCGTGCCGGATGAGTATTATGAGTTCGCGCGCCTGGAGGGCGCCGGGCACACGCGCCAGGCGCTGTCCATCACCATGCCCCTGGTCTTGCCCACCGCCTTTTTGGTGTTCGTGCTGGCCTGGGTCAACGCCTTTAAGATCTTTAAGGAGGTCTACTTCATCGGCGGCGCTTACCCGCGCGATGAGGTCTACACCCTGCAGCACTTTATGAACAACCGCTTCTCCAAACTGGAGTATCAGGACGTGACCACCGCGGCCTACTCCTTTGCCATCATCGTGCTGGTGTTCTTCGCCATGCTCTATGCCAGGAAGGGGGTGCGTGGGATTGACCGCTAAGGCTCATCACATCAAGCGCAGGCGGCCCAAGGCCGGCCGCATCATCAGCTACGCGCTGCTTGTCATCATCTGCGCGCTGATGCTCTTGCCGCTGGTGCTCACCTTCCTGTATTCCTTCTTCCCGATGTCAGAGATGAAGGCCTTCCTTGACACGCGCAACAACTACGAGGCGGGCAAGTGGATGGACATCCTGCTGGCGCCGGCCATCGTGTCCCTGCGCCAGTATTATGACCTGCTCATTGACAAGCCGGTCTACCTGCAGCTGTTCATGAACTCCGTCAAGTACACCGGCGCCATCCTGCTGGGGCAGGTCATCTTCATCCCCACCATCGCCTACGCGCTCAGCCGCTTCAAGTTTAAGGGGCGCGAGCTGCTGTTCTTTATGATTTTGATGCTCATGCTGCTGCCCTTCCAGGTCACCATGGCGCCAAGCGTTTTGACCATGCGCGCCTTGGGGTTGATGAACACGCCCTGGGCAGTCATTCTGCCCATCATGTTCTCCCCGTTTTACATCTTCCTGGTGCGGCAGTTCATGATCAGCATCCCGGGGGAGATGATGGAGGCCGGGCTCATGGACGGGGCGGGCACCATCCGCAGCTTCTTCCATGTGGTGCTGCCGCTTTCAAAGCCCATTTTGGGCGCGGCGGCCGCCTTGTCCTTCGCGGACAGTTGGAACCTGGTGGAGCAGCCCCTGATTTATCTGTCCAACACCCAGCATTTGATGCCGCTGTCGGTAATGTTCAACACCTTCAGCTCCAATGAACAGGGCGTGGTGTTCGCCGCGGCCGCGCTGTACATCCTGCCGGCCTTGCTCATCTACTCCTATTTCCAGGAAGACATCCTTCTGGGCATCCAGCTCAGTGACATGAAGTGAGGGCTTATGAAGAAGAAAAATAAGACGTTGAAATGGCTGTTGATTTTTGTGGCGGTGCTCATGGCATCCATGTTCTTTTCGCGCACCGTGCAAACCATCACCACGCCCAAAATCCAGAAGATCGCGGCCACCCGCGGCAAGCTGGAGGAGAAGATCCCCGTCACGGCGGAGTTGACCTTCAGCCAGGGCGAGGAAATCTACGTCAAAAACGCCAAGAAGCTCAACCTCGTCTTCACGGATGTGCTGGCACGGCAGGGCTATTTCGTCAAGAAGGGCGACGTGCTTGCCAAAGCTGAGATCCCCAGCTTCCAGGAGGAGATGGACAAGATCCTGGTGGAACACGAGAAGGCTGTGCGCGAGTTGGGCAACCAGATTGTCAGCCGGGTGCGCCTTCCCAAGGATTCCGAGCACAACCAGATGCACGAGCAGTACCTGGACCTGCTTCAAAAGTATTACGACAAGCGCGTGAAGGTAGAGGAGCAGGCGGCAGCCATCGGCTACGAGCTGCCCGATGACATCGAGGCCTGGGGCCGTCCGGTGGAGCCGGAGGTCACCCCCAAACCGCAGTCGTGGCGGGCCACGCCAACCCCTGTGCCCCTGGCGGACATGCCAAGTGAGTTAAAGGGCGTCATGCAGGAAGCCTTTGACGCCTGGTTTGCGGCAGATCAGGTCTTTGCGGAATTGCGCCGCGTGTTTGCCGGCACCAGCAAAACCCCGCGCACACCGGACATGACCTTTGAATACATCCAGAAAATCTATGAAGCCAGGCGTACCCTGGCCAAGCACAGCGAGGCGATGCTTGCGCTCAAGCAGGATGCTGAAGGCCTGGACGAGATCATCGCCCCCCACGACGGGTATCTGATCAAGTTTGAGCTCAAAAAGGGCGAAACCTATGATGGGTCAAAACCCCTGTATACCATCAGCAAGGAGGGGGAGGTCCCGTCCCTGAAGGCGGACATCACCGAGGTAAAGAAGACCATTGAAAAAGGCACCAAGGTGGAGCTGGAAGGCGTGCGCCAGGAGCTGGTGGTCAATGATGTCAAGCTGGAAGCCTTAAACCGCAAATCCGTCCTGGTGGAGTTAAACGACGCCGTCATCACCCAACTGGGCGGCATCAGCGCCATGATGGCCAACCCGCAGCAGATCACCCTGGTATACAAGTCCAGCCGTACCACCACCCTGTTGCCGGCCAGCGCCGTGCGCACAGACGGGGATGGCAGTTCCTATATTTACACAGTGGAACAATCCTGGGGCGGCTTGCTGGGCAATTCCCAGTTTGTGCTCAAAAAGGTGCCCATCACCGTACTTGAGAAGAGCAACCGCTTTGTCGCCATCAGCGAGGAGGTCAGCTATTACCAAATCGCGGACAAGGAAGACCGTGCCGTGCGTGACGGCCAGGTCGTCATGGAATATGTGGACTAAACGCATCATATGGCTGCTGGTTATCTGCCTGTTCATCGGGCTGTTTGTCCTGCAGGTGAACAAGGCGCCCTCCCTGTTGCAGTATGCCTTTGCGCCCAGTACCGAAGCCCTCAAGGGCAAGGAGGAGGGGGCGGGGCAAGCGGAGGAGGAGAACAAGCGGGAGGAGCAAAGCCCGTTTGAGCGCTTTTTGTTAAGCTGGGACCGCCTGGTGGAGGAGCAGCAGGACAACCTGCAATCAGCCGTCCTCAGCGCGCATTATCCCAATGCCAATGTGAGCACCCCGGATGGCAGCGCGCAGCCGGAGGTGGTGGCCTATTATGGGCAGCTGCACGCCCTGGATCAAAAGCTGCTCTTGTCCGGGCGGCACCTGTACCAGGAAGAGGTGGACGAGGGCAGGCCCGTCGCGGTGATTGATGAAGGCCTGGCGATCGCGTTGTTCCGGCAGGGCGACCCGGTCAACATGAAGTTTGAGTTGTTTAACCAGACCTTTACGGTGGTGGGCGTGACCCGCTTTGCGCGCACCGTGGGCGACCGGGCGGAATACGGCCTGGCCGTGCCCCTGAAGGCATTTGAACAGCAGCCGCACTGGGAGGTCATGACCGCGCAGCTGCGCGCCAGGGGCGGGGCTGGCACACGGTCCGGCTTGGGCAAAACTTTAACTGGGTGGCAGCAGGGCGGGCAGGTGATTGACCTGGTGAAGGAGAAATACCACGCCATCCTGCCCCTGCGCGTGCTGCTTTGCTTGCTGGGCATCGCGCTGGCCATTGCGGGGCTGCGCTTTGCGACGCGCACCTCAGCCAGCCTGGTTGAGACCTGCAGGCAGTGGTTAAAGACCGCCTACGCCTGGCCGCTCATGCCGCGCTTTATCGGCGTTGCGCTCGTCATCTTTTTGATGTACGCGGCCGGTGTCGCCCTGTTGATCTTCGCCTTTACCCAGCTCATCGCGCCGGTGTATGTCTTCCCCGAGTGGGTGCCGGCCATTTTGGTCGAGCACAAAGAGATCTCAGCCACCTTCTGGAACAACCGCACCATGGCAAACGCCCTGCTGGCCTTCCGCAGCCGGGAATTGCTGTTTTTGGACGCGATGCGCGGCTATATGACTGTGCTGTGCGCGCTGGCAGGCGCCCTGCTCATCACGCCGGTGGGCAGGCTGCTGGGCTTATTCAAAAAACAAGAATAGGTTTGATTATAACGGCAGGGGCAGTCTCCCCATCGGGGGCTGCTTCTTTTTTTCGTCCTGGGCATGCAAATACGCGCAGTAGTACATCAATACCAGCGCGATGGCCTGCAAAAAGACGCAGATTACGTTCAGCCGGTCAATGCCATATACCTGCACCACCCAGCCCGCGGCTGAGTTGCTGATGATGGCGGAGAGCGCGCCGCTGGCGGTAACCAAAGCCTGCGCGCGCACCTTCTCGTTGTGCTTGACGATGTCGTTGACAAAATAAACAGAGGTGATACCGTACAGCCCAAAGCAGAAGATGGACAGCACCATCGCGGCATAAATGCCTGTAATGCTGCCAGACACCGCGATCAGGACGGACTTGGTGAAATAGGCGGTGAGGGAGAAGGCCAGGACGGCCCGCGCGCGGAAGCGCCGCACCAAAAAGGGGGTTAAGAACATGGCCGGCATCTCCACCCCGGCCTGCAAGAACATGGCCAGGCCCAAGGCGGCTTCCGTGCCGCCCTTGGAGGCGATCACCCGCGGCAAAAACAGCAGGTTGTTGGCGCTGCCCGCGCTCATAAACACGGCGGACAATAAGAAGAACTGCATCACCCTGCTGGCCTTCAGCAATTCAATCAGACTGGTTTTGGGCAAAGGCTCGGCCAAAAATTCGATGGCGTAGCTGTCCTTCAGCTGCTCCGGCCGCGGCATAACCAGCACCATCACAACGGCAACCACAATGCAGACCAGGCAAATGGGCATTAAGATGGTCGCGGAATAGCTTTCAAGCAAAAGGCCCAGCAAATAGGCAAAAATGGCGTAAACCAGCGCGCTCACGCCGCGTGGCCAGCCCAGGTTGATGGGGATGCCCGCGTTGACAAACTGGATGATCTGCGCGTTGTACAGCCCCGGCAGGCTGTTGCCCAGGCCGCCGGTGAGGGCGTAGGCAATCAGCATCAGCATGATGGGCATGGGCACCAGCGTCAATACGGTCACCAAACCCAGCATCAGCAGGTATATGATGACCAAAATCCGCTTCAGCGGCACCTTGGTGTTGGCGTCTGAAAAGGAGGAGATGAACAGCTGAAACACAATGGTGATCAGCGAGATCGCGGAGGCTGTCAGCCCGATTAGCGCGTCATGAAAGCCGTAATGGGACAAATACACCGCCATGAAGCCCGAAAAGGTGCACATGGTCATCCAGTAGCTGGAATGCATGCCGGCAAAGATGGTTTCCAGGCGGAAGGTGCTGGGCTGGGCTTTTGTCATCGCGCGCGCTCCTTGGTTAGAATCAACCTCATCATACGGCAAAACAGAGGTCTGTCAATATGGCAAAGGGCAAAGAAACATCTTTGGAGCCATATGCAAACGCTGATCATTTAGGCTATAATGGAGCCGGATCAAAAATATAGCGTGAGGTGCACAAGATGTCTAAGAGATTTGCGTTTATTGGAGCGGGCAGCTTCGGCTTCACCCGCGGGCTGGTGCGGGATTTGCTGTCCTTTGAGGCCTTTGAGGACGCCACCATCGTGCTGATGGACATTGATGAAGGCCGGCTGGCCACCATCAAAAAGGCGGTGCAGCGCATCGTGGACGCGGGGAAGTACCCGGCCAGGGTGGTCGCCACAACAGACCGGGCGGAGGCCTTACGGGGCGCGGATGGCGTGGTTACCACCATCCTGGCGGGGGATGTGGACGTCTGGCAGCATGACATCCTGATTCCCAAGAAATACGGGGTGGATATCAACGTGGGTGATACCCGCGGCCCCAGCGGCATCTTCCGCTTCCTGCGCACGGTGAACCCCATTCTGGACATCGCGGAGGACATCGCCAGGTATTGCCCGAATGCGGTCTACCTCAACTATACCAACCCCATGGCCATGCTGTGCCGGGTGGTGCAGGAGAAGTACCCCGACATGACCATGACCGGCTTGTGCCACAGCGTGCAGGGCACAGCGGCTATGCTGGCGCGGTGGATCGGTGTCCCGGCGGATGAAATATCCTACACCTGCGCGGGCATCAACCATCAGGCCTTCTACCTTAACTTCCTGCACAAAGGGAAGGACGTCTATCCCCTCATTGACAAGGCCATTCGGGAAAACCCGGAGGTGTACAATGAGGAAATCGTGCGCAACGAGCTGTACCTGGCGCTGGATTACTATGTGACGGAGTCCTCCGGCCACAACAGCGAATATGTGGCCTGGTTCCGCAAACGGCCCGATTTGATTGAGAAATACTGCGCGCACGGCACAGGCTGGAACCCGGGCGAATACGCCTACATCCTTAACGAATACCGCGGCAAGAAGCACACCTGGCAAAAGGAGATCGAGGACTGGTTTAAGCAGCCTGTGAACCTGAAGCGTGGCGAGGAATACGCGGCCTCCATCTTCAACGCCATTCTTGGTGATCATACGATGTTCAAGTTCAACGGCAACGTGCGCAACTTCAATTTGATTGACAACCTGCCCTACGGCTGTTGCGTGGAGGTGCCGGTGCTGGCCAGCCGGCATGGGCTGGAAGCCATCGCGGTGGGGGAATTACCGCCGCAGCTGGGCATCCTGTGCTCCACCTCCGCACAGATAGAGGAGATGGCAGTCACAGCCAGCCTGACCGGCAACCGTGACCTGGTCTACCAGGCCATCTGCTTTGACCCGCTGACCTCCGCCGTGTTGAGCTTAAAGGAAATCAAGGCCATGACAGACGAGATGTTTACGCAGTTTGAAGAGTGGCTGCCGCAGTTTCAATAATTATTGGTGAAACCAACATAGTTGGAATTCATGTTGCCCAAGTATACTGAACACATGAAGTAACGCAAACAGGAGCCGAGGGATTTTTTGTCTCCGCAAAGTCGAGTGAAGGAGGCGTAGCCGCAGTGCTACGTTGACTGAACGAGATAAAGCGGAGGCGGAAAAGCCCCGGCTCCTGGCAGCGTTAATGAATGCGTTCAGTATAAAAAAGTCTTGTATTTTTATTGTATTACAAATATAATGAGGTCAACAGAATTCAAATAGGGGGAAGTCTTATGATTATTGGTGTTCCAAAGGAAATCATGCACGATGAAAACCGCGTCTCCGCCACGCCTGAGGTGTGCGCCCGGTATATAGCCCAGGGCCACACCGTTTTGGTAGAGCACGACGCGGGGGAAGGCTCATTCTTCCATGACGATCAATACCAGGCGGCCGGCGCGGAACTGGTGCAGTCCGCGAAGGAAATCTATGACCGCGCGGACCTTATCCTAAAGGTCAAGGAGCCGCTGTTTAATGAGGAACTGGCCATCCACGAGGTGGACATGATGCGCCCCGGCCAGTACCTGATTACCTTCATCCACCCCGCGGCGCCCGCCAACCACCAGATGGTGAAGCACCTGGCCGAGCGCGGCGTCATCGCGCTCACTTTGGACGGGGTGCCGCGCATCTCAAGGGCCCAGTCCATGGACGCGCTCACCAGCATGTCCACCTGCGCCGGCTACAAAGGCACCCTGATGGGCGCGAACCTGCTGCCCCGCTTTGTGCCGCAGATCTTCTCCGCCGTGGGCATGATCAAGCCCATCAATGCCCTCATCATCGGTGTGGGCGTGGGCGGGCTGCAGGCGCTGGCCACTATCAAGCGGCTGGGCGCGCGCGTGTTCGCGGCGGACATCCGCCCCGCTGCGCGCGAGCAGGCGCAAAGCCTGGGCGCGAAAGTGATCGAGCTGAACGTGCCGGAAGAGGCGGCGGTGGGCGAGGGCGGCTACGCCAAATCACTCAGCCCCGAATTGCTCAAGGCGGAGCGGGAGGCCCTGGCTGCCCACCTGCCGGAGATGGACTTTGTCTTCCTGTCCGCCCTGGTGCCCGGCAAACTGGCGCCCGTATTGATTACCGAGGACATGGTCAAGCAAATGAAGCCCGGCGCTGTCATCGTGGACATCTCCATTGACCAGGGCGGCAACTGCGAGCTGACCCCGCCGGGTGAGACAGCGCTCACCCACAATGTCCACATTGTTGGCATCAAAAATATCCCCGGCCTACTGCCGGAAAGCGCCACCAGCATGTTCGCGCTCAACATGTACAACCTGGTGAACTACCTGGTGAAGGACGGCCAGTTTGATCTGAACCCGGAGGATGAGATCGTGCAGGGCATCCTTACCACCAGGGACGGCCAGGTGGTGCACCAAGGCGCGAGGGAGGCCATGGGCCTATGAGCAAAGAGATCATCCTGATTCTGGTTTTCATCGCGGCTATGCTGCTGGGCTATAAATTGATCAACGCGGTGCCCAGCCTGCTGCATACCCCGCTGATGAGCGGCATGAACGCCCTGTCCGGCATCACCATCCTGGGTATCATCGCGGTCACCGCGCTGGCGGGCTCGGTGGTGGGCAAGCTGCTGGGCGCGTTGGGCATTGTCGCCGCGCTCATCAATGTGGTTTCAGGCTTTGGCGTGACCGACCGCATGCTGCGCATGTTCCACAGCAACAAAGGCACGAAGGAGGAGAGCGAATGAGCGATACATTGTATTACGTCATCAGCGCTGTCCTCAGCCTGGGTGTCCTGCTGGGCATCCGCCTGATGAGCAACGTCAAAACCGCGCCCCTGGGCAACCGCATTTCCGCCCTGTGCATGCTGCTGGCCATCATCGCCACCATGGTGCGCACAGATTTCTCCGGCAGCCTGCCCTACATTATCGCGGCGCTGCTGGTGGGTACCCTGCTGAGCGTCTACATGGCCGCCCGTGTCAAAATGATCCAGATGCCGCAGATGGTGGGCTTGCTCAATGGCCTGGGCGGCCTGGCCTCCAGCCTGGCTGCCATCCTAACCGTGCTTACCGGCAGCATGCTAGGCAAGTTTGAGCTGTCCACCGCCGGCCTGGCGCTGGGCATTGGCGCCCTGACGCTCTCCGGCTCCCTGGTGGCGGCCGGCAAGCTGCACGGCATCTTCCCCCAAAAACCCATCGTGTTCCCGGCGCACAGCGCGCTCACGGCCTTCGCGGCCCTGGTGCTGGTGGTGTTGATGGTGCTGCTGCCCATCAGTCAGCCGGTCAGCCACCTCACCCTGTGCCTTCTGCTTGCCTTTGTGGGGCTGCTGTTTGGCTGGCTGTTCGCCATCCGCGTGGGCGGGGCGGACATGCCCATCACCATCAGCCTGCTCAACTCCTCTTCCGGTGTCGCGGCCAGCATCGCCGGCATGGCGCTGGGGGATATCCTGCTGGTGTCCGTGGGTGCCATCGTGGGGGCGTCGGGCCTTTTGCTCACTCTCATCATGTGCCGCGCTATGAACCGCAGGCTCACCCAGGTCATCTTCTCAAGCCCCGCCAAGCAGGCGCCCGCGGCTGAAGCGGCGCCAGCCCCCCAGCCGGTTGAGCCGGTCGTTCCCGCAGCGCAGGACGTGACGGAAACTGAGGACGCGCAGGCAGAAATTGAAGAAGAGCCCGTTACAGCAGAACCGGCACCAGTGCCCGCCGCGCAGGAGGCCGATCTGGGCACCTGGCTGGCAGACGCCCAATCCGTCATCGTGATTCCGGGCTACGGCATGGCGCTCTCCCAGGCGCAGGAGCTGGTCAAGCAGTTCACCGACAAATTGGAATCCCAGGGCAAAACTGTGCGCTTCGCCATCCATCCGGTGGCTGGCCGCATGCCTGGCCATATGAACGTGCTGCTGGCGGAGGTGGACATCCCCTACGAGTTGCTGTGCGAGATGGACGAGATCAACCCGGACTTCCCGAATACCGACCTGGTCATCGTCATCGGCGCCAATGACGTCATCAACCCAGCCGCCAACACGGCGGAGGGCACGCCCATTTACGGCATGCCCATCCTGGACGCCGACAAGGCGCGCCGGCTGATTATCTGCAATTTTGATACCAAGCCCGGCTACGCCGGCGTGGACAACCCCCTCTATGAGCCAAATCCAGATATTTTGCTCCTGCTGGGCGACGCGAAGGCCAGCATTGAAACCCTGCTGAGCCATCTATAAATCCCACAACAGCAAAAGCCGGGCGCAGTCTGTACCGCGCCCGGCTTGTTTAATATAAGCTTAGGACTCCAGCACGTGCGGGGAGGCCAGCAGCGCGCTGTCACCGGTGAGGGACAACTCATACCCGTCTGCAGGTAAGAGGGCGGTCTGCCCGGCCTGCAGCTTGAGTTCGCCATCCTCCCAGGCAATCCACATGGGGGAGAAGGCGGTGATGACGGAAAAATTGGAGGGAGAGGACTGGATGCGCAGGTCTTTGCAATCACTCAGCCTGTCCAGCTGGAAATAGGGCGTGTCCAGCATGCGCTCCATCCGGCCGCGCTCATCAGAGAGCACCAGCCCTGGTTCCGCGGGCGTGGGGCGGCTGTTCAGGTCCACCACATTCAGTGAATCCGCCAGGTGCAGCTCGCGCCCCTTTCCGTCCTTGTCCACCCGGCCCCAGTCATACAGGCGGTAGGTGACATCGCTGGACTGCTGGATTTCATACAGCACCAAACCCGCGCCAATGGCGTGCACGGTGCCGGCGGGGATGTAATACACTTCACCCGGCTGCACCGAGACCTTGCGCATCAGGGCTTCCACCGCCCTGCCCTTTTTGGCGGCCTGGCGCAGGTCATCCTCCGTGACGCCGTCCTTAAGCCCGATGATCAGCTGCGCGCCCGGTTCCGCGTGCAGGATGACCCAGGCTTCGTTCTTGCCCAGTTTGCTGTGGTGCTCCCTGGCATAGTCATCATCCGGGTGCACCTGGACGGACAACTGTTCCTTCGCGTCAATCAGCTTGAGCAACAGGGGAAAAGGCTCCTTGATCTTGCGGCCCAAGAGGGCGCTGCCGTGCTCCTCAATCAATTGGGTCAGGGTACGGCCGTCCTCATCCCTGCTTTCATGGCCGGGGATGGCGGACAATTCCAGGCACTCGCCAGCCTGCGGGCCGGGGCTTTTTTTGTTGTACAGATGGCTTAGTTTCTCGCCGCCCCAGGGCGTCATGGCGCCGTGGCGCCAGGCCGGGGTCATCAACATCGGCTTTAACATCGCATTACACCAGGGTGCGGGTCGCCACCAGGTTGACCCCGGTGCCCGCCACATTTTCTTTGAGGACATCGCCCAGCAAAATGGGCATGCGCAGCTGCAGGGCGTTGATTTCGTCCATGCACTCAGCGATTTTGTCCTTGGGGATGGGGGTTTCGGTCTTTAAGCTGATGGGCACCGCGCTGCCGATGACGGGCGCAACCGCGGTCACCATACGCATGGGCATCACGCTTTCCTGCCGGGCGTAGACCTCCCCGCGCTTGCAGGCGTTGCCGGTGACGCTTTCAAACTGGCCGTCTTCCAGGGTGACGGTCATCCGGCAGCCCACAGGGCAGGAGATGCAGGTAATCATCTTGGTTTCACGCATCACGCAGTCCTTCCTTGCCCGCCAGGTTGATGATGGCGTGGGCAAAAATCTTCATGCTGGTCATCAATTTGTCAATGCTGATATGCTCGTCCGCCTGGTGGGCCACGTCCGGGTCCTCCGGGAAGCTGGCGCCGAAGGCGACACCTTCCTCCAGCATGCGCGCATAGGTGCCGCCGCCGGTGGACAGGGTGGTTTTTTCCCGTCCGGTCACACCGTGGTAGGCATCCAGCAAGCCCTGCACCAGTGCGCTGGACGCGGGCACATAATGGGGCAGTTTGAAGGAGTTTTGGGTCACCTCAAAGCCCGGCAGGTGCGAGTCCACAATGTCCCGGACGCGCTCGCCCGCGATAAGCAGGGGATAGCGGATGTCCAGGGCCGCGCTCAATGTGTCGCCCTTCAAACGGATAATACCCAGGTTGCAGGTCAGCGGGCCGCTGGCCTTGTCCTCCGCCTTGATGCCAAGGCTCTCCCCATAGGAATCTGTCCCGATGGCGTCTGCCAGGGTGGCGATGGGGCCGGTCGCGCCCAGTTCCTTTATGGTAATCAAAAGCTGTCCAATGGCGTTGCGCGCGGTCTCGGGGTAGGCGGCGTGGCCGTTGATGCCGGTTGCCAGGATGCGCACCGCGCCGTTTTCCATCTTCGCTTCCACCGGCCAGCCATACTGTTTGGAGACCCCGGCCACCTTTTCAATCAGGCTGGCGTCGCCTTCAACCAACGCGCTGGCTTTGCCGGGAATCACGTTGCGGCGCTCGCCCACATTCAGCTCCAGCACGCGCAGGCCGTCTTCCGGTACCCGCGCTGTGATCTCGATGCCCACCATGCCCTTTTCCAGGTTGATGATGGGGTAGCTGGCGTCCGGGCTGAAGCCGGTTTTGGGCATGGTGGCCACTTTTTTATAGTGTTTCATGTCTTCCATGCCGCTTTCCTCGTCGCAGCCAAAGATCAGGGTCACTTTGCGCTTGAGGGGAATGCCCGCCTTTTTCACGGCGACCATGGCATACAGCGCGGCAGCCAGGGGGCCCTTGTCATCGCTGGTGCCGCGGCCATACATCAAATCGCCCTCAATCTGCGCGCCGAAAGGCTCCCGCGTCCAGCCGTCGCCGACGGGTACCACGTCCACATGCGCAAGGATGCCCAGCGCGTCCGCGTCACTGCCTTTGCCCATCTTGGCGTCGCCCGCGTAGCCGTCATAATCCTTTACCTCAAAGCCCAATGCGCGGCAGTCTGCCAGCGTCTTGTCCAGCATCTGGCGCAGCGGCTGGCCAAAGGGGGCGTTTTCTGCCGCGTCCTCCTTCAAACTGGGGATGCGGACCCACTCCTGCAGGGTCTTGACCATGGGCTCCCGCAGGCTTTCCAGCAGCTTGTCAAATTCCTTGTGTGTCATGTTGTTACCCTTCCTTTATCGCGTGCGCGAAGCGCTGCACGCCTTCCAATAATTGCCCCTGGGGGCAGCCATAGTTAATACGCATAAATCCTTCGCCGCTGCTCTCGCCAAAGAACTGGCCGTCTGTGAGCACCACGCCATGGCGCCGGCAGCGCCCGTCCACATCGCAGTGCGGCACCTCATAGGGGCGGATGTCCACCCAGGCTAGGAAGGTGGCTTCCATCGGGGTAAGCACCGCGTGGGGGAGCAACTCCGCAATAATGTTTTTTAAGGTTTCCTGATTGCTGTGCAGGTACTGCATCAGCCCGTCCAGCCAGTCATCACACTGGGTGTAGGCCGCGCGGGTGGCAGTGAGGGCAAAGATGTTGCCGGCTTGCGCGCCCACGCGCTCCAGGTGGCGCCGCAGCAGGCTGATGATGTCGTGATCCCGGCAGATGGCGGTCGCCTGCTGCAACCCCGCGATGTTGAAGGTTTTGCTGGCGGAGACCAGGGCAATGGTACCCTCCCCGGCTTCTGGAAGGGAGAGGACGGGTACAAAACTACGGGGCGCGAACACAAAATCGGCATGGATTTCGTCCGACACCAGCCGGGCTTTGTAACGGTTGAGAAGGGACAGCAAGGCCCGCAGCTCCTCCTGTGACCAGGCGCGGCTGACAGGGTTGTGCGGGTTGCAGAGGATCATCAGCCGCGCGCCCTGCTTCAAGAAGCGCTCAATCGCGTCAAAATCCATGGTGTAGCGGCCATCCGCGTCCCGGCATAAGCCGGCGTCCAACACCACCCGGCCGCTTTCCTGGACGCTGGAAATAAAGGGGCCGTACACGGGGGTCTGGATGATGACACCATCGCCCGGCTGGGTCATGGTCTGCACGCAGGCGCGCAGGCCGGTGACCACGGTGGGCATCATCAGCAGGTCCTCTTTTTGTAGGCACAGCCTGTGTCGGCGTGCCCAGAACCCAATCAGCGCCTCCGCGTCCGTATCATCCGGGAAGGTATAGCCAAAGCAGGCATGCTCCGCGCGCGCTTTGAGCGCGTCGGTAATGGGCTTGGCGCAGGCAAAATCCATGTCCGCCACCCACAGGGGCACCATGCCCTCCTGGATGAAGCTTCTGGCGCACCACTTTAGACTGTTGGTGCTTGTGCGGTCAATCCCGGCATCAAAAAATGCCTGGTCATATGTCATGTTGTGCCCTCCCGCAAAAATAGATGTGGTAGCCCTTTTTCCGGTTCACAAGCCGGACGTCCTCAAACAATGTCTGCAAAAACTCCTTGGTGGACAGCGCCCCCTGCTGCTTGCGGATCACGATGGCCAGAGTGCCGCCCTCCGCCAGATGCCGCGCGCTGTCCTCGTACAATGAATAGACCAGCTGCTTCCCGGCCCGGATGGGCGGGTTAAGCAGGATCCAGTCAAAGGGGCCTTGCACCTGCTCAAAGCCATCCCCTGTGACCACCTGCGCCTGTACGCCGTTTCGTGCCAGGTTCCGCTTGGCCAGCTCCGCCGCGCGGGTGTTGACATCCGTCATCACAAGGTCCAAAGTGGGCTTGATTTTTTTGCTGATCACGCCTACAGCGCCCCAGCCGCAGCCCAAATCCAGCACCCGGCCGGACAGATGCGGCAGCGCCTCATTCAGCAGAAGGCTTGTGCCTTCGTCCAGCCCGTCACGGGAGAAGACGCCGGCATCGGTCTCGAAAATAAAATCTGTTCCTTCAAAGGAGACCTTAACTTCCCGCAGGTCATGGTCAGAGGTGGGGTGCGCCTCAAAATACTGCTCAGCCAAGGTCTACCGCCTCCTTCAATGCCCGCATTTCCGCGTCTGTCAGCTCTCTGTATGCCCCCACGGGCAAATTCTTGTCCAGTCCAACCGGGCCAAAGCGTAGGCGCTTGAGGGCGAGCACCTCATGCCCGCGGCTTGCAAACATCCGCCGCACCTGGCGGTGCTTGCCCTCCGTCAAAATCACCTGCGCGGTGCTGGTTTCGTCGTTTGCGTCCAGGATGCGCATATCCGCGGGCTTCGCGGTGAAATCATTCAGCGCGATGCCTTCGGCAAAGGCCTGTACATCCGCCGCGTCCAGTTTGCCTGCCACTTGCGCTTCATAAAGCTTTTCAATCCCGCGTTTGGGGGAGAGCAGGCGGTGCGCTAATTCACCATCGGTCATCAGCAAGAGGAGGCCCGAGGTATCCTTGTCCAGCCGGCCCACCGGCATGCACCTGCGTTTTACAAATAAGGGGGGCAACAGGTCCATCACGGTGGGTGCTTTGCTGTCCCTGGCCGCGGTCAAAAGCCCTGTGGGCTTGTGCAGCAGGATATACAGCTCACTGTCCCCGCGCAAAGGGGTTTGGTCCAGCGTCAAGGCCAAACTGGCGTCCACCCTGGCGTCCGGCGTCCTGATTACCTGGCCTGCTGCCTGCACTCTGCCCGCCCGGATGGCCTGCTTGGCCTCCGCGCGGCTTAGGTCGGTGCGGTCGGAGATCAGCTTATCCAAGCGCGCTTTGCTCATGCGCCGGCTTGGTGGTCTTCCGTCATCACGGCGCACAGCGCCAGCTTGCGCAGCGGCAGGATGGGCAGCCACAACACCAGCAAAATAACCGCGATCATAATGGGCACCATGGCCGGGAAATCAAACTTCAGCAAGTTGGCGGCGGCGTTTAGGTAATCCAGCGCCAGCATGCCCACCCGCGGCAGGGACATCAGGTGGTTTACAATCACCGCCATCACCCCGATGATGGCAGGCAGGGTCAACAGCGCGTTTTTGAATACGGTATTGCGGATGGTGCGCTTGCGGCGCTTGCGCAGCGCGTGCGCATGGTCCAGCGAGAGCCCGATGCCCTGCTCAATCACAGCCTGGTGCTCAAAGGCAACGCCGCGCAGCCAGCCCAGGGCGGCCAGGATGGCGGAGGCGATGCCCACCACGCCGGTGATGATGGCGCCGCCCAAAAAGCCCTTGCCAATCACATCCCCAATGCGGGAGATGGCCAGCATCGGCACGGTGAAATCCGGGTAGGGCATCAGGTAGTAATACAGCCCCGCGAACACAAAAAAGGGCAGGATGAAGGGCAGCGCGCGCAGCAGGCGCACCAGCGCCGCGCGCAGCCAGATTAAATAATTGCGGCCATTGATGCGGGCGTCCCGCGCAAAGCCCTGCAGCTGCGCCTTTTTGGCGGCGGCCTGGAAGCGCATGGGCATCACCAGCAGCACATACAGGGGCAGGGAAAACAGGAAGCCAAAGGCCATGGCGTAGTTCTTGTTAAAATTGAAGAACGATCCGGTCGCGACCGCGTAAATAAAGGGAATGAAGGCAATGGCCCGGATCAGCAATTGAAACAGCAGCGTCATGATGACCTGCGGGAACTTGTTTTTGTACACCTGCCAGCCGCGGCGGTGGGGGCTTTGGATTGGTGCTTGCATGGACTACCTCCTCAAATCTACCTTTTTAGTATACAAAAAAAGAGCCGCGCGTTCAAGGAAATCGGCTCTTTTGGATGGATGATGGACGCATCAGGATTCACCAGTCAAATCGGGCGGTTCTGCCGGTTCAAAGACCTTGTCCTCCGCCATTTGGCGGATGGTATCCAGGTCAAGCGGCGTGTCCCTGGATATGCAGGCGGCGCACACATAGCCGCAGTGCGGGCACACACAGCGCGCCTGGTTTTGCGCCTGGGGCATAAAATCCCCGCAAAAGGGGCAGGCGCAGCGCATCAGGAAATGCCCGCCTTGCGCAGGTATTCACCAGTATAGCTTTGGGATGACTTGGCGATGTCCTCCGGCGTGCCGGTGGCAATCACCTCACCGCCGCGGTCACCGCCGTCGGGCCCCAGGTCGATGATATAGTCCGCGGCCTTGAGCACATCCAGGTTGTGCTCAATGACCAGCACCGTGTTGCCGGACTTGGTCAGCCGCTGCAGCACCTTAATCAGACGCGCTACATCATCAATGTGCAGCCCGGTGGTGGGCTCATCCAGCAGCACCAGCGTCTTGCCGGTGGCTCTTTTGGACAGTTCTGTCGCCAGCTTCACCCGTTGCGCTTCGCCGCCCGACAGGGTGGTGGAGGGCTGCCCCAGTTTGATATAGGTCAATCCTACATCCGCCAGCGTCTTTAGTTTGCGCTTGATGGTGGGGTGGTGTTCAAAAAAGGCCAGTGCCTCATCCACCGTCATCTCCAGCACATCTGAGATGGTTTTGCCGCGGTAGCGGATCTGGAGGGTTTCCTGGCTGTAGCGCTTGCCCTTGCACACCTCGCAGGGCACGTAGAGGTCGGCTAAAAAGTGCATCTCAATCTTGAGCATGCCGTCCCCGCTGCAGGCCTCACACCGCCCGCCCTTGACGTTGAAGGAGAAGCGGCCTTCCTTGTAGCCCCGCGCCTTGGCCTCCGGCGTCATCGCGAACACTTTGCGGATCAAATCAAACACGCCCGTGTAGGTGGCGGGGTTGCTGCGCGGGGTGCGGCCGATGGGGGACTGGTCGATGTTGATGATTTTGTCCAGATGTTCCAGACCCTTGATGGCGGTATGCGCGCCGGGATAGGTGCTGGCGCGGTTCAAGTCCCGGGCCAGGGCCTTGTACAAAATCTCGTTCACCAGGCTGCTTTTGCCGCTGCCGGATACGCCCGACACCGCGCAGAACACGCCCAGGGGGAACTTGACATCCTGGTTTTTGAGGTTGTTGGCGCGCGCGCCCTTCACCGTCAGCCAGCCGGTGGGCTTTTTGCGCTTGGTGGGCACGGGGATGTATTTGCGTCCGGACAGGTAATCTGCGGTGAGGGAGTCCTCACAGGCCATCACCTCATCCAGCGTGCCCTGGGTGACGATGTGCCCGCCCATCTGCCCGGCGCCCGGGCCGATGTCCACCAGGTAATCCGCGGCGCGCAGGGTTTCCTCATCATGCTCCACCACAATCAGGGTGTTGCCTAAATCGCGCAGGCGGCGCAGGGTGCCCAGCAGGCGCGCGTTGTCCTTTTGGTGCAGGCCGATCGAAGGCTCGTCCAAAATGTACAGCACACCCACCAAGCCCGAGCCAATCTGTGTAGCCAGGCGGATGCGCTGGGACTCACCGCCCGACAGGGTGGCCGCCGCGCGGGAGAGGCTGAGATAATCCAGCCCCACATCGCGCAGGAAAGAAAGCCTTGCGCGCAATTCCTTGATGATCTGCGCCGCGATCATGGTATGGGTCTGGCTCAGGTTCAGGCTTTCCAAAAAGCGCTGGGCTTCGGTCAGGTTCAAGGCGCTCAAATCCGCCAGGTTCATCCCGCCCACGGTAACAGCCAGGGCCTCCGGCTTCAGCCGCTTGCCCTGGCAGGCGGGACAGGGCTCCTCCCGCATGAAGGATTCATACATCGCCTTGGCCGCGTCGCTGGTGGTTTCCCGGTAGCGGCGCATCAGGGTGGGGATGATGCCCTCATAGCTTACGTTATAGGTGCCCGAGCCGGAGATGCTCTCATACCGCATGGGCACCTTCACGCCGCCGGTGCCGTACAGGATGATGTCCAGGATGTCCCTGGGCAATTCGCCCACAGGCGTATCCATGCTGAACTTGTATTTCTCGCTCAGCCCCACAAACATCATGTGCGACATGGAGCTTTCATCCCCGCTGCTGTTCCAGCCCATGGCGCTCACCGCGCCCTGGTTGAGGGATTTGGACATATCCGGCAGCACCAGGTCCACCGGGATGTTCTTGAGCACGCCCAGGCCGGAACACTCCGGGCAGGCGCCATAGGGTGAGTTGAAGGAGAACATCCGCGGCGCCAGTTCCTCAATATTGATGTTGCAGTCCGGGCAGGCGTAGTTCTGGGAGAACAGCATGCGCTCCCCGCCCTCCAGCGGCTGCACCGCCATCAATCCGCCCGCTTCGCGCAGGGCGGTTTCGATGGAGCCGGACAGGCGGGTGCGGATATCCGGTTTCACGATCACCCGGTCCACCACCAGGTCAATGTCATGGCGCTTTTTCTTGTCCAGGGCGGGCAGATCGTCCAGGTCATACACCGTGCCGTCAATCTGCACACGCACAAAGCCGGACTTGGCTGCGTTGTCCAGCAGCTTGGCGTGCTCGCCCTTGCGCGCGCGCACCACTGGCGCCAGGATCAACAAACGCGTATCCTCTGGCATTTGCAGGATGGCGTCCACCATCTGGTCCACCGTCTGTTGGCGGATCTCCACCCCGCACTTGGGGCAATGGGGAATGCCAATGCGCGCGTAAAGCAGGCGCAGGTAGTCGTGGATCTCCGTCACCGTGCCCACGGTGGAGCGCGGGTTGTGCCCGGATGTCTTCTGGTCAATCGAAATCGCAGGGGAGAGGCCGTCAATGGCATCCACATCCGGCTTTTCCATCTGCCCCAAAAACTGGCGGGCGTAGCTGGACATGCTTTCTACATAGCGGCGCTGGCCTTCGGCGTAAATGGTGTCAAAGGCCAAAGAGGACTTGCCGGAGCCCGACAAGCCTGTAAATACAATCAGTTTATTGCGCGGCAGCGTCAGGTCCACATTTTTGAGGTTGTGTTCCCGCGCGCCCTTGATGATCAACGCGTCATTCATACAGTCACTTTCATGGCATGGGATTGTTCATCGCATGAACAAGGCAATAATAGCACATATGTTCGCCTTGTTCAAGCGGCAGGCTTCAGTTTCCGGCTACGCAGTCTGGCGATGAGCGCGAACAGCAAGAACATCAGGGCGTTTACCAGCACCACGCTGGCGCCCGCCGGCGTGGACAGCAAATAGGAGATGGACATGCCGATAAAAAAGCTGATCAGGCTTACGCCCGCCGCGGTCAGGGTAACCGTCTTGAAGCTTTTGCACAGCCGCATCGCGGTCAGCGCCGGGAAGATCACCAGGGAGGAGATCAGCATCGCGCCCATCAGGCGCATGCCCAGCACGATGGTGACGGCGGTGAGCACGGCAATCAGCGTGTTGTACAGCCCCGCCTTCAGGCCGGTCGCCCGGGCGAAGGCTTCGTCAAAGGTGACCGTGAAAATGCGGCGGTAGTAGAGGATAAAAAGGATCAGCACCGCGCCGCCCAAGATCAGGCTGATGGTGAGATCGTCCTTTGACATCACCAAAATGCTGCCAAACAGGTAGCCGGAGATGTCCGCGTTGGCGTTGCGGGCCAGGGAGAGGACCATCACGCCCACGGCCAAAGCAGCGGTGGCAATCATGCCAATGGCCGCGTCGCCCTTGATCTTGCTGGTTTCAGACAGGCGCAGCAGCAGGAGGGCAGCCACCACCACCACCGGGATGGTGAAGGCCAGGGGCGCAACCCCCAGCACCATGGCGACGGCCAGCGCGCCAAAGCCCACATGGGATAAGCCATCCCCAATCATGGAATAGCGCTTCAGTACCAGGCTCACGCCCAAAAGGGCCGCGCACAGGGACACAATCATTCCCACCAGCACCGCGCGGGTGATGAAGGCGTAGGAAAACATCTCAAACAGCCAGTCAAACATCGCAAATCCCTCCCGCGAAACACTGCCCATGGTAGGTGTCGAGGTACTCATCCGGCTTGCCGAAGAAGAGCGGCGTTTGCTGCAGGTGCAGGATGCTGCTGGCGTAAAAGGCGGCCGTGTGCACGTCATGGGTAATCATGATGACGGCGATGCCCTGCTCCTTGTTGATGTTCTCAATGGTTTTGTACAATTCCCGCGCCACAACCGGGTCAAGGCCCGCGGTGGGTTCATCAAGCAGCAGCAGTTTGCGCGTCGCGCACAGCGCCCGGGCCAAAAGGGCGCGCTGGCGCTGCCCGCCGGACAGCTCCATGAAGCTGCGGTGCTGCAAATCAGCAATCTCCAAAAGTGCCATCTTCTCCTGCGCGCGGGCCTTATCCGCCTTGTTCAAAAAAAGGCGCTTGCCCCTGATGCCTGACTCCACCACCTCCAGTACTGAGGCGGGGAAATCCCGCTGGGTCAGGTTTTGCTGGGGCAAATAGCCGATCTCGTCCTGCGCAAGGCCATCGCCCAGGCTGACGGAGCCCTTCACCGGGCTCACCAGGCGCAGCAGGCCTTTCATCAAGGTGGATTTGCCGGAGCCGTTCTCGCCCACGATGCACAGATAGTCCCCCTGGTTCACGTCAAAGGTGACACCAGAGAGGACGATCTGCCCATCGTAGGCAAAGGCGGCGTCCTTGACCGAAATCAAGGGCATCAGTACAGGGCCTCCTTTAAGGTGTTCAGGTTTTGCCGCATGATGGACAGGTAGGTGATGCCGTCCGCCATCTCCTGGCTGCTTACGTTGTGCGCGGAGTGCAGCAGCAGCGTCTTGGCGCCGGTTTCCGCGGCGATCGCGTTGGCGGCTTTCTGATTGGAAAATTCGATATGGAAGACCACCGGGATCTCTTCCTTCCTGATGGTGTCCATGAGGAAGGCGATGGTGCGGGCGCTGGGCTCGGTTTCCGCCGCGCAGCCGGGGAAGGCGGCGTAGTAATCCAGCTTGTACTCATTGGTGAAATAGCGCATGGGGAAACGGTCGCCCAGCACGATGGTGTTGCGCTTGGCGGCGGCAAACAGCGCCCGGAAATCTTGGTCCAGGGCCTTTAACTCCTGCTCAAAGCGGTCAAAATTGGCCTGGTAGCTGTCACGGCCTGCGGGGTCCAGCTCGCTTAATTTTGCCAGGATGGCGCGGGAGATTTTGATGGCGTTGTTCGGCGTTGTCCACACATGCTCGTCCAGCTCGCGCTCCTCATGGTCATGGTCGTGATCGCCATGTTCCTCATGCTCATCATGGTCGTGATCATCGTGATCGCCATGTTCCTCATGCTCATCATGGTCGTGATCGTCATGATCGCCATGCTCTTCATGCTCATGGTCATCATGGTCGTCGTGGTCGTCTTCATCCCCGTGGGAATGGGCGTGCGGCACGTCTTCCATGCCTTCTACAAGCTCCTCCTGCACGGTATCCACCTGGTCCATCATGGCGATGGCCGCCGGCGCGTCAGTCCCCATGGATTTCAGCATTCCGCTGATCCAGTTTTCGCCAATGCCGCCGTTGTAGATCAGCAAATCGGCTTCCTGCATCGCGATCACGTCACGGGGGGAGGGCTCAAAGCTGTGTGCGTCCACACCGGGGGGCAACAGGAGGGTGACCTCCGCCCGCTCGCCGGCCACCTGCCGGGCAAAATCAAAGGCGGGGAAGTTCATGGTGATAATCTGCAGTTTTTCCTCCGCCGGCACGCTCAGGGGGCTGGCCAGCATCAGGCTGAGGGTGAGTAGTGCAATTGCAAAAATTTTCATGGGGTTCCTTTCCTTTTCAGGTTTTGTTGGTACAATCCTGGCACAATCCGGGCAGCAGGCATTCCTCTTCCAGCAGACGAAAACCATGGTCTTCTTTCACATGGCGCTCAAAGTCGCTCACAGCTTCGCACTTCAGCGCCGCAATCATCCCGCAGCCGGTGCAGCGCACGCTGATGTGGCCGCTGTCCTGCCCGCGGTGCTGGTAGCGCTTGGGCGCGTCCGTGCCGCTGTACAGTTCAGGCAGCTGGATCAACGCGCCCTGTTCACACAGGTGATTGATCGCGCGGTACACAGTGGTGCGGCCAATGGCCACCCCGTCCTGTCGCAGCTGCTGATACACCTCCTGCGCGGTCAGTCCACTTTGGGGCTGGCGCAAAAAGCAATCCAGTACCGCGTTGCGTTGCCTGGTGCTGTACTCCTTCCGGTCCGTCTGTTTCAGTTCAATGCCCTCCCAAATTGAAACTCAGTTTCAAATTATAAACCGTTTTGGGCGGATGTCAAACATAAAATTGAAAATATTTATTTTTGAAGGAGAAACATTAAATACACGAACGATTTAGTTTTTAATTGTTCAATCGTTCCGAAAACTGCTTGACGCGGCGGGGTCGCTGTGCTATTCTCACGCAAAGCACCGGGAAACTTCCACAAGGAGGCCATCTCATGCAGACAGGATGCGGGAACTACAGCTCATAGGGGGCTGTTTTTTTAAAATGACCAGCAAAACCAACCAAAAGGAGAGTTAAAATGACCAAACGGAACATCCACCACTCCTATTTGCCGGATGAGCGGCCGCCGCTGGGGCGGCTCTTGCTGTACGCCCTGCAGCAGATCATCGTCATGTTCCCGGCCACGATCGCTGTGGCACTCATCACGGGCTTCCAGGTGTCCACCACCATCTTCGCGTCCGGCCTTGCTACCGTGTGCTTCACGCTGATCACCGGTGGCAAGATTCCCATGTACTATGGCTCCTCCTTTGCCTATCTGACGGCCATTGCCTCTATGATCGCGGCGGAGGGCACGGTGGAGCAGCTGGCGGCCTTTGAAGCCACCAAGATCCTGCCGCCGGAGCTCATCAGCCAGGCGCAGTTTGGCATCATCTTCTCCGGCTTTATCTCCATCATCGCTGGTATTCTGGTGCGCTACTCTGGCAAGGACAAGGTGGAAAAGATCCTGCCCGCGCAGGTGACAGGCCCGGTCGCGATGATCATCGGCCTTACCCTGGCCGGCAACGCCATGCAGGATGCGGCGCCCCAGGCGCTCTCGGGCGGCGGGATGCAGTCCTCTGTGGTCTGGGTGATCTCCCTGGTCACGCTGTTCTCAACCGTCATTTACAGCCGCAAACTCAAGGGATTTTTGGGCCAGCTGCCCCTGCTTCTGGGCGCCTTGACCGGCTGCGCCGCGGCCGCCATCATCTATGCCGTGGGCGGCGGGGATTTCTTCCGCACCATCCCGCAGGAGGCGCTGGATGCCTCCACCTGGAAACTGGGCGATGGCGCCATCTTCTCCCTGCCCGCCTTCACCCTGCCCAAGGTGTCCTGGGCGGCGGTAGTGGCTATCATGCCCATCGCCATTGCCACCATCCCCGAATCCACCGCGCACATCTACCAGCTGGACATCTACGTCAACAACGAGGCCAAGAAGCGCGGCAAGCACTATGACATCGCGTCCCTGCTGGACCGCAACCTGATCGGTGACGGCATCTGCGACATGATCTCCGGCGCTGTGGGCGGCCCCGCGGGCACCAACTACGGCGAGAACATCTCCACCATGGCCATCACCAAGGTTTTCTCTGTGCCGGTCATGTTCGCGGCGGGCCTGCTGGCTATGGTCATCTCCTGCTTTACCCCGCTGATCAAGGTCATCTACGGCATCCCGGTCGCCGTCATCGGCGGGCTGGAAATCTATCTGTTTGGCGCCATCGCCGCGCAGGGCATCGCCATTTTGATTGACAAGGGCGTCAGCATGTTTGACTCCAAGAACATCGCGGTCATCGCCGTCATCATGACCTTTGGCCTGGGCGTCAACTACGGCTTTGGCGGCAATATCGACTTCTTCGGCCTGAACGTCCCCGCTATCGCGGGCGCAGCCATCCTGGGCATCATCCTCAACTTCGTGCTCAGCATCGGCGAGAAAAAGGACGTCCAAACAGTCCAAGAATAAAAGAAACCGCCTTTGCGGCGGCTTGAATCATCCATTGAAAACGCCTGTTTACGCGACGGGCGTTTTCAATTGTTTCATTGTCTCAATTAGAAGGGTCAGCGCCTTGATGCCGGCCGCCAGCGCTTCTTCCGTGTCCTTGCCGCGCAGGGAAATAATCAGGGAGGTCGCCCGCTTGCCGGACTGCAGGCTCATCCTGCTGCCAATCTGGCTGAGTGCTTGATACAGCAGCAACGGGTCTGCCGCGTACTGCGGGTTGAAGCGCATGACCAGGTCGCCCCGGTCCAGCCGAACCTGGTCAATGCCCAGCTCATTGGCCAGGGCGCGCAGCCGGGCGATGCGGATGAGGTTGATCACCGGCTCCTCCGGCTCACCAAAGCGGTCAATCAAATCGTCAATCAGCAGGGTCTCGTCCTGCTCGTTGCGGATCAAGGCGATGCGCTTGTAAATCTCAATGCGCTGGGCTTCACCGCGCACATAGTCCTCCGGCAAAAAGGCGTTGACCATCAAATCCACCCGGGTTTCCAGTTCACTTTGCCGCAGGCTTGAGAAATCCCCCTGCGCTTCCTTGATGGCTTCCTCAATCATACGCACGTACATGTCATAGCCAACCACCGCCACCTGGCCGGACTGCTCCGGGCCAAAGATGTTACCGGCGCCGCGGATCTCCAGATCGCGAATCGCGATGCGGAAGCCCGCGCCAAAGGCGGTAAACTCCTTGATGGCAGACAGGCGCTTCTCCGCCGTCTCACTCAGGGCTTTGTCGGGCCGGACGGTAAAGAAGGCATAGGCGGCCTGGGTGCTGCGGCCCACGCGCCCGCGCAATTGATACAGCTGCGACAGGCCAAAGCGGTCCGCGTCGTACACAATCAGAGTGTTGGCGTTTTGGATGTCCAGCCCATTTTCAATGATGGTGCTGCAGAGGAGCACGTCATGGCGCGCCAGGTAAAACTCGTGCATCACGTCTTCCAGCGCGTTCTCGGGCATTTGCCCGTGCGCCACCGCGATGCGCGCTTCCGGCACCAATTGGCGCAGGTGGGCTGCCATGCGGTCAATGTCCGCCACGCGATTGTACAGGAAGAAGACCTGCCCCTCCCGCGCCAGCTCCCGCATGATGGCGTCGCGGATCAAGCCGTCCTTGTAATCCACCACAAAGGTAGACACGGGGAAGCGGTCTTCCGGCGGGGTTTCAAGCAGGCTCATGTCCCGCACGCCCACCATGCTCATGTGCAGGGTGCGGGGGATGGGGGTGGCGCTTAAGGTGAGCACGTCAACGGTGGCCTTGAGGTGCTGGATCTGCTCCTTGTGCCGCACGCCAAAGCGCTGCTCCTCATCAATAATCAGCAGGCCCAGGTTTTTAAAGGCCACGTCCCGACTCAAAAGGCGGTGGGTGCCCACCAGGATGTCCACATTGCCCTCGTGGGCCTGATTTAAGGTCTCCCGGTTCTCTTTTGGGCTGCGGAAGCGGCTTACAAAGGAGATGGTCACCGGGAAGCCCTCAAAGCGCTTTTGCAGTGTGCGCACGTGCTGCTGTACCAAAATGGTGGTGGGGGCCAAAAAGGCCACCTGTTTGCCGTTCATGACCGCGCGGAAAGCCGCGCGCATGGCCACCTCGGTCTTGCCGTAGCCCACATCCCCGCACAGCAGGCGGTCCATGTTCTGCGGGCGTGCCATGTCTGAGAGCACCTCGCTCACCGCCTGTTCCTGGTCAACGGTCAATTCGTGGTCAAACTGGTCCGCAAACTGGCTCTCAAAGGGTTCAAAGGGTTCAAAGGCATAGCCGGGCGTGGCCTGGCGGCTGGCGTACAGTTCCACCAGGTCAAAGGCCAGCTGCTTGAGTCCGGACTTGACTTTGGACTTCTGCCGGCTCCAGGTGTTGCTGGACAGGTCATTCAAGGGCGGCGCGGCATCCGGGCTGCCGATGTATTTCTGTACCCGGTCAAACTGATCGGCCGGGATGTACAATTTGTCGCTGCCGCGGTACTGGATGAACAGATAATCCCGCCAGATGCCCTCGGACTGCAGGCGCACCGTGCCCTGGTACACGCCGATGCCGTGGTGGTCGTGCACCACATAGTCGCCGATGGACAAATCGGTGAAGGCCTCAATGCGCTGGCCCGCGGTCTGTATCTTGCGCGCCTTGGTGCGGCTTGTGCCAAACAGCTCATTTGGCGCGATGATCGCCAGGCCGGCGTCCCGAATCAGCACGCCTTCATGGATGTTGCCCGGGTGCAGCAGCACCTGGCGCGCGCCCTCTGTTTCCTCACTCATCGCGGCGCTGATGCCGCGAGAGGCCAGCGCAGCTGCCAGACGCTCGGAGCGCGCCTGCCCGCCTGTGAAGAGGATCGCGGTGATGCCCTCTGTTTGCCAGGCGGTCAACTGTTCCGCCAGTGCCTGAATCCTGCCCTTGTAGCTGTCCATGCCCTGGCCCGGGAAGGCCAGCACAGCCTGCGGTGTCAGGTTGCCCATGCCGCGCAGCAGGTCCTGCACGGTGCAGATGGCGCGCGCGCCCAACAGGGGCAGCATCTCATCCTGGCTGCGGATCAGGCCCGCCTGCGCGGGGTGCGCCATGCGGTTTTCAAGGGCGTTTTTGTAGTCCTCCAAAAAGCCGTCTGTATAATCCGTCAGGCGCTGCATGGCGCGCTCGGGCGTATCCACCACCAGCAGGGCGTCCGGCAGGTAGGACAGCAGGGAGGAGTCCGCGGGGTACAGGGCATGCGCCCACAACTCCGAGTTCTCGATGGTGCCGTACTCCAGAATCTCATCCGGGTCCGGCAGCATGAGTTCCCCATCCATCACAGCGTGGTGGGTGAGGGGCGTTTCCTCCTGCGCCAGCAGTTTGTCCAGTCGCTCCGCGGCTTCTTCCCGGTACGCTTCCGGGATCACATGGATGGTGGCCGGGGTGATGAGCACCTGCTCCGCCCGGTCCGCGCTGCGCTGGGTCAAGGGGTCAAACAGGCGGATGCTGTCCACCTGTACATCAAAAAACTCAATGCGCGCGGGCATGTCCATGGCGGGCGGGTAGATGTCCAGGATGTCCCCGCGCAGGGCAAACTGGCCCTTGCCCTCCACCAGGTCCACCCGCTCATAACCAAGCAGGGCAAATTCCCGCGCCAGGTCCTCTGGCTGGTATTCCGCGCCAAGCTTGATGGTGCGCATGGACTGCGCCAGCCAGTCCGGCGGCGGCATGTGCGTTTGCAGCGCGTCAATGGCGCAGATAAGCAGCTTGCCCTCCCCGCTGATGATCTTTGTCAGCGCGGCGATCCGCTGCCACTGGCTTTCCAGCCCCGTTACCGCGCGCATAAAGCGCAGATCCGCCTGCTGGAAATAGACCACATCCTGCGCCTGCAGGCCGATCGCGTCCTCATAGGCCTGGCGGGCCGCGCGCTCATTGGGCAGCAGGTAGATCACCGGCCGCTCCCGCGCCATGGCAAGCGCGAACAGCAGCCGCAGGCTGGGCGGCATGTCATACAGAGCAGTTAGATTATTGGCAGCCAAAGCATCCCGGGCTTTGGCCAATACCGGGTGGTGTGACAGGCGGGGGAGGATCTCAGACAGCATCCGCGTCCCCGGTTTCTTCTGTTTTATCAATTGCTGCCGGCTTCTTGGGCCTGCTTTTGATGTTGTATAGATTCATGGTCAGCTGCATCCCGTTTTTCAAAAAGCTGACGCCTGCTTTCGCGGCCAGGGTGATGGCTTCGCGGATGCCCTCCGCGCCCTCATCCTGATCCCAGCGGGAGAGCACCCAGTCCTTCAGCTCCCATTGCGCAGGCGGCGCGCCGATGCCGATGCGCGCGCGGGGAAACTGTTGGCTGGCGGCCATCTGGATGATGCTGCGCCAGCCGTTGTGCGTGCCCGCTCCGCCTTTTTGGCGCAGGCGCATCATGCCGGGGGCGAGGTCAATGTCATCGGACATCACAAAGATGTCCTCCGGCTCCAGCTTGTACCAGTGCATCAATTCCACCAGCGCCTCACCGGATAAATTCATATAGGTGGTGGGGCGGAAGAGCACCACGCGCTCATCGCCCACCCGGCCTTCCATCAAAAGGCCCTTGAAGCGCGCGCGCTCCCCGGCGATGCCCAGCATCCGGGCGGCTTCCTCCAGGGCTAAAAAACCCACGTTATGGCGGGTTCGTTCGTATTCAGGGCCTGGGTTGCCCAGGCCGACCAGGGCTTTCACGATGCGGTCTCTCCAAAGTCCTTGAGCCATTTGGCAGGTTGCACCACCATGGGCGTGTCAATCCCGTCGCCGGTGAAGGTCATCAGCGGCCATTCGGGCAGGTCGGTCAGCGGCTGCTCCCGCTCCTGCGCCAGCATGAAGGTCAAACCGGCCACCTCGATGTTAAACTCCTTCATCAGGGTAATCATGCCCAGGGCGGTGCCGCCGTGGCGCATGAAGTCGTCCACAATCAGGGCGCGCTGCCCCTGCATCACCGCGCGGCGGGCCAGGGACATGGTTTCAATGCCGCCCTTGCCGTCAGGATAGCTGATGTTGACCGAGCTGCCCTCATACACCTTGCTACTGCGCCTTGCAATCAACAGCGGCACGTTGAGCGCCTCTGCCGTCATCATGGCAACCGGGATGCCCTTTGTTTCCATGGTGAGCACAAAACCCACGTCCAGATCAAAGCAGGGCTGCGCCATGATGGTACCCATCCTGCGGGTCATGACGGGGTCTGAGAGAAGATCGGACAAATAGAGGTAGCCGCCGGGCAGGGCGCGGTCCGGGGTGTTTAAGGCATCCGCGATGCCCTGGATGAAGCTGTGCGCCTCATTCGCTGGCATCATGGGGCGGAAGCGCACGCCGCCGGCTGCGCCCGTCACGGTCGTCACCTCGCCCAACTCAAAGGTGGCCATCACGCGCTCGATCATCGCGATGTCCTCACTGATGGAGGACTTGGCCGCCTTGAACTGATCACAAAACACCTGATAGGGGATGACCTTGTTGGGGTTGCTGGACAGCACCCTGGTCATGGCAATCAGCCGCTCGCCCCGTTTTACCTTCTCCATCGCACTCACCTCGTTTGTGTTCCCTTCATGTTACCATAAAACCGGTACGATTTCAGGGTTTTTATCAAAAAAGTTCGGGTTTGTTTACAAATCAGAAAACAATGTCAGCCCCTCTGGCGGTATCCTTGTTTTGGTTGAAGGGACAAGGCATGTGTGATAGGATGTGAACAGAGAGAACCAAGGAGGTCAGCGATGCGAAAACGCGGAATCAGCCTGTTGTGCGTGCTGCTGTTACTCATCGGCCTGGTGCCGGCCTGGGCTGCGGAATCCTACCAGTTTGCGGGGGTGAACGCGGCTGTCAGCCTGCCGGAGGGCGTGTACCAGCCTGTCTTGACACCGGAAAACTTAAAGGACAACGAAGCCTTCATCCAGCAGCAGGGGGGCACCCTGGCCGCCTGGCAGGCGGATTTTGAGGCGCGCGGCATCCTGCTGCAGGCCTATGACACCGCCAATGACCGGGTGCTGGTCATCACCGCGCTACAGGACGTGGACGGCCAGCAGCTGTTTGACATCAACGAGCATGGCTCCGATGTCCGCGCGAAATACCGCCTCTCCCACGGGGCGACCGGCGCGTATACCATCCTGGGCTACCGCTATGACTCGGTCTCCTGGAAGAACTTTAAAAACATCGGCCGCTTCCTGCAACTGCGCTACTCCTACCGCTTAAACGGGGAGGTCGCCCGCCGCGGCTTCCAGCGCAGAACCATCCGCAATGGCTACACCATCACGGTGGACATGCAGGTGTTTGGCCGGCAGCTGACAGCGCGGGACAACACGGCGCTTAACAAGGTGTTTGATACCTTCACGTTCACCAGCATCCTGCCCGTGCCGCCCCTGCCCATCTCGCTGGATGAAACGGCCACCGCGCCGGTTGAAACCAGCAAGCCCAGCTTTGTCATGAAGGGCAAAACCAAGCCGGAGGCCAGCCTGCGCGCGGTGCTGATGTCCTTTTCAACCAGCGCCTCCAAGGTGTTTGAGACCAAGGCCAACAAGGCGGGCGTCTATTCCCTGCCCATTGATCTGCCCGGTGAGGACGTCTATGTGATGACCTTAACGGTGCAGTCCCCGGGGCTGGAGGATTTGAACCGCTCCTACAACATCCGCTATCAATCCGGCCTCATTCCCGTCAGCATGACATCCGCGCCCTCGGGCGAGTTGCTGGATGACCAGTTTGTTTTGGCCGGCAGCACAACGGAAAGCAATGTGCGCGCCACCCTCAGCGTCAACGGGAATGAAACCACCAAAAACGTCGCCCGCAACGGCACCTTCAGCTTTACCTTTGACACCAAGGAGGAAGGCACCTACGCTATCCGCCTGGTGCTGACCAAAAAGGGCCTGCAGGACCGCGTGTTCAACTACACCGCCGTGCGGGTCTTAAGCCCGCTCGCGCGGGAGGAGCTGCTCAAAAAGAGCGCGCTGAGCCCCACCTATACCGAACTCATCCAAAACCCCAACATGTACGACGGCAAGATGCTGCACTACCAGGGCACCTTAATCGCCAAGGAAAACGACGCGGATGCCTGGGTCTTGCGCGTGGCCTTAAACAAAAAAGACGCCGGCTTTACGGATGTTTTGTACGTCACCTCGGATACCGATCCGGGCTTTGACATCAATAAAGAGGTCAACATCTACGGGCTGATGGAAGGCATGAACGTCGCGCCGGATGCCCAGGGCAATGAGGAAACGCTGCCCCGGATCAGCCTGAGTTTGATGAGTGCGAAGTGATGGACCTGATGAAAACCGAATATACATATGCGCAAAGACAGGGGGAGATGTAAATGGTGGATAATTTTCTGTCGGAGTGGGGCGAAAACTTAAGCAACGTCCAGTACGGGCCGCTTGGCATCATCGCGATGCAGGGCATTGACGCCCTGGGCGCCAATGTCAACAATTACCTCCTGCGCTGGCGTGAATTGCAGGACTTGCAGGATGAGGAGTTTTATACCACGCCCGGTCACGGCCGGGAGGATTTCCTGATCGCCGCCTCCTGCCCGCGCTTTGGCACGGGGGAGGGCAAGGGTGTCCTGAAGGAAAGCGTGCGCGGCTACGACATCTACATCCTGGTGGATGTCTGCGCCTACAACATCACCTACCGGATGTATGACCTGGAAGTGCCCATGTCCCCGGACGACCACTACCAGGACCTCAAGCGCATCATCGCGGCCATCGCGGGCAAGGCCAAGCGGGTCAATGTCATCATGCCCATGCTGTATGAAAGCCGCCAGCACCGCCGCAACACCCGGGAAAGCCTGGACTGCGCGATGGCGCTGCAGGAGCTGGAGGCCATGGGCGTGGCCAACATCATCACCTTTGACGCGCATGACCCGCGCGTGATGAACGCTGTGCCCCTGTGCGGCTTTGAAAACGTGATGCCCACCTACCAGATGCTCAAGGCGCTGCTGCGCTCCGTGAAGGATCTGCAGATTGACAAATACAACATGATGGTCGTCAGCCCTGATGAGGGCGCGGTGCAGCGCAACATCTATTATTCCTCCGTTTTGGCGCTGGAATTGGGCATGTTCTACAAGCGGCGTGACTACACGCAGGTGGTGGCCGGCCGCAACCCCATCGTCGCGCATGAGTACCTGGGCGCCTCTGTGGAAGGCAAGGACATCATCGTGGCGGACGACATCCTCTCCTCCGGCGAGTCCATGCTGGATTTGGCCAAGGAGCTTAAAAAGCGCAAGGCCAAGCGCATCTTCTGCATCGTGACCTTCGCGTTTTTCACCAACGGCATCCAGGAGTTTGAGGAGGCCTACCAGCAGGGCATCATCCACCGGGTGGTGGCCACCAACCTCACCTACCGCTCACCGGAATTGCGCGCCGCCAAATGGTTTGTCGAGGCCGACATGAGCAAGTATATCTCCTACTTAATCGCCACCTTGAACCACGACCGCAGCTTAAGCGCGCTGCTCAACCCCTACAACCGCATCCAGTCGCTGCTCACCCGCTACCGGGCGGAGCAGGCTGCCAGCGGCATCAGCCTGGTGTAAGATGAACGACGAAAAAAACCGCAACACGGAGCAATTGCCCGCGCAGGACGCGCAGAAAAAGCAGGGCATCCTCTCCAAATCCATGGATTTTTTGCAGACCGCGAAGGAATCCATCTCCGGAAAGGACCTGCCGCGCCTGGTGGAGGAATTCACCCAGGAGATGGTCATCGTCACAGAGGGCCTGTACGCGGATCAGGAAGCCCTGCGCACAGCCACCGCCCTGCAGGGCGAGGAGCAGGACAAGCTGTCCAACCGCCTGCGCGAGCAGGAAAAGCGTCTTAACGAGCTGGCAAAGAAGGTGGACAGCCTGCAGGCCCGCGCGGACAAGCGCGCCAAGCGCGACTCCGGCATGCTGCGCATCCTGCGGCAGATTACCTGGATCGCGGCCATCATCGGCGGCTCCTGGGTCATCACCGCCTTGATCAAGGCTTTGGTAAAGTAACATGAAGTATCAAGACATGGTAGAAAACTACCAGCAGCGCAGCCGCGGCACGCTGACAGACAGCATCACCACCGCCCTGTCCCATATGGATGAGGTGGGCGTCAGCCTTGGATTGATGGAAGACAGCGGCCTGATGGGTGAGTTGATGGGCACGCTCAGCGCGGGCCTGCCCTTTGTGGTCATCGCGGTGACGGAGCAGGGCAAGGTCATCCTGGGGCGCAAAACGCAAAAAGCCGCCCTGCAGGACGGCTCCTATCGCATGCTTAAAACAGGTGCGGGCCTGGCCGCGGGCGCGGCCGTAATGGCGGCTGGCCTGGGGGTATTGCCGGCCGTCCCGGTGGCGGTGTCCGTGCGCGTGATGCTGGACAAATACCGCAGCGGGATGCTGGTCGCCTACCGTGTCAAGCAGCGCACCCAGCGCTTGAGCGCCATGATTGACGCGCGCAACAAACGCTTGTCCCAGACGATTGACCCCGTGTGATCAGGGCACCTCGTGCCACTCAAACAGCTCTTCATGCCGCCCTAACATGGCGGCTTTTTTATAGCCTGCTTCCTTCATCAGGGCGATGCCCGCGTCATAGGCGCTGTCCAAATATTTCGCCAAATGGCAGTCAGACGCCAGGATGACCTGCCCGCCCAGATCCCGCCAGGCGCGCAGAAGCGGCAGGGCGGGGTAGGGACCTTTGATGCCCGTGCGCGCCAGGGCACCCACGTTGATCTCCATCAGGTCACACCCGGTGATGGCCTGTTGCATGGCGCTTTGTGCCGCCTTGACATAGCGCGGGTGCGTTTCATCAAAGGGTTCCTTGCCTCTGTTATATTTGGTCAGCAAATCAAAATGGCCAATGATGTCAGGCTGTGTGCGCGCGACAAATTCCCCCACCATCTGGTAATAGGTTTCCACCAGCGCGTAGGCGTCGCCCGCAAAGGCATCGGTGATAATCTGCTGCAATTGTTCAAAGCTTGAGTCCACTGCCAGTTTGCTGCCGTCTGGCATCTGCATGTAATGCACAGAACCAATCACATACTCAAATTGGTTTTTGTCCGCCGTTGAATAATAATCCTGCTCCATCCCCAGCCAGATTTTGATTTGGTCCTGATATTTTTCCTGCAGCCGTTTGATTTCCGTAATATAATCGGCCTCCCGCGCTTCATCCAGCGAATATTTCGGGTCAAAATCCTGCTTGGCGTGGCTGGAGAAGCCCAGGCTTACGAAGCCTTTTTGCAGGGCTGTTTGAACTATCTCCTCCGCTGTGCTGCGCCCATCACAAAACTGCGTGTGCACATGGGGGGAGGAGCGGGCGATCATCGGCGCTGCGCTTGCCATGCCGCGTACTCCTTTTGCACGATGGGAAAGCCTGCTTCCTCACAAGCCGGGTTTGACACAAAGACGGCTGCCGGCGCGGAGAAATCCAGCGCATCGCCTGTGAAATTCAATGTTTTGAACACGCCGCCCGCCTCGGTTACCACCAGTTTGCCCGCCGCGTAATCCCAGGGGGAGAGGGAATACTCAAAAAACAGGTCCGCCCGCCCGCAGGCGATATAAGCCAGGTCCAATACGGCGGAGCCAAAGCGGCGGATGTCCGCCGTCTTTTTCATCAAGCTGGCAACCGCGCGGAAGGTGGCGTCCACCAGGCTCGCGTTATAGGGGGAGGTACCATAAAACACCAGCGCGCGCTCAAAGGGCGTGTCCGAGCAGCGAATGGGCTGCCCGTTCAGCCAGGCGCCCTTGCCCAGCTGCGCGGTAAATAGTTCATCCCGGTAGGGGTTGTAAATGCAGGCCAGCTGCACCTGTTTGTCCCGCACCAGGGCGATGGACACCGCGGAATGCTTCAGGCCATGGATGTAATTGAGCGTGCCGTCAATGGGGTCCACCACCCAGGTGGGCGCGTTGGTCAAGGGCTCATTTTCCTTTTCCTCCCCAAACAGGACGCTGCCAGGCAAAAGAGCCAGCAATTTCTCCTGCAGGAAATCCTGGGTGGCTTGGTCGGCTTCGGTCACAAAATTGGCGTGGCCTTCCTTGGTGATAATGCCCTCAGGCGTCTTGTTGACCATGATCTGCGCGGCTTCTTTGATGATGTTTTCCAGCTGGTGCAGCATGTTTTCATCCTTTCATTGACGTAATGCCTTGATTATAGCATGATATCCAATAAATACCCGATTTTAACTGGAGGATGACCTTTGAGCGAAAAACCCCGCCGGGACGAGATGGAGCACGCCCTCACCACCCGGTTTCGAAAACAGATCTGGAGCCCCTTTTTATCCGCGGTCAAGCGCTACCAGATGGCGCAGCCGGGGGATAGGATCGCCGTTTGCCTGTCCGGCGGCAAGGATTCCCTGCTGCTGGCCAAGTGCATGCAGACCTTGAAAAAATACAGCACAGTGCCCTTTGAGGTCATCTATCTGTCCATGGATCCGGGCTTCAGCCAGGAAAACCGCAAAAAAATGCTGGACGCCGCCAGTGCCATCGGCATCACGCCGGATGTGTTTGACACCGATATTTATGAGATCGTGGAAAGTGTGGCCACCTCCCCCTGCCATGTCTGCGCGGCCATGCGCCGGGGCTATCTGTACAAGGAGGCCAAAAAGCGCGGCTGCAACAAGATCGCCCTGGGCCACCACCGGGATGACGCGGCGGAAACCATCCTGCTCAGCGTGTTGTATGGCGGCCAGTTCAAAACCATGATGCCCAGGCTCAAGAGCGAAAACTATGAGGGGATGGAACTCATCCGCCCTTTGTATCTGGTGCGGGAGAAAGCCATCATCAACTGGCTTTCTTCAACAAACATCACCACCACCAGTTGCGCCTGCCGGGTCACCCGGTCTGAGGACGGCGGCAAGCGCGCGCGGGTAAAGCGGCTGCTTGCGCAGTTGGAGTGTGAGCAGTCCAACATCATCGACAACATCATCGCGTCCAGCGAAAACGTCAACCTGGCCACCATCCTCAGCCATAAGGCGCATGAAGGCGCGCCGTCCATTTCCTTCATGAAGCAGTTTTCAGATGAGGGTGATTCGGGTAAGATACCAGTTGACAGGTTGTTTTAGAAACTTTACAATGCCACGCAACCAGATCAGGAGGACAGCATGGACAAAAAGATTGCGATTTTAGTGGATTCGGGGGCCGATGTTCCGCCGGCGTTTGTCAAGGAGCACAACATTTTTGTAGCGCCCCTGAAAATTATTTATAAAGACCGCGAGTATGAAGACCGCATCGACATCACGCCCCAGGAAATCTATGACCGCCTGGAGGAAGAGATTCCCACCACCTCCCTGCCCAGCACGGAGCGCGTGAACGCCCTGTTTGACCAGATGGTACAAGAGGGGTATGACACGGTGCTCATCATCACCATTTCAAGCGGGCTGTCCGGCACCCACAACCTGATGCGGATGCTGGCGGAGCAGTACGGCAAGCTGGATTATCACATGCTGGATACCAAAAATATCGGCATCGGCGCGGGCCAGCAGGCAATGCTGGCTGCCGAGTTGATCAAAAACGGCGAGCCGCTTGAGGGCATCCTCAAAAAACTGCGGGAAAGCATTGAAAAATCCCACGTCTATTTCTGCCTGGATACGCTGGAATACCTGGCCAAGGGCGGCCGCATCGGCAAGGTGTCTGCCATTTTGGGCTCCCTGCTCAAGATGCGTCCCGTCATCAGCTGCAATACTGACGGCATTTATGAGACGGTGGCCAAGGTGCGCGGCAGCGCGCAGGCTTTGGCCCGGACCATCTCCATCTCCGTCGCCGAGGCCAGCAAGCACCTGCGCTTCTCCGTCGCGGTCGCCCATGGCAGCGCGGTGGATGAGGCCAACCGCGTGCTGGAGGAGTTAAAGCGCAAACTGCCGCAGTGCGAGCGCTTCATCAAGACGGATATCAGCCCTGCCCTCAGCGTGCACACAGGCCCCGGCATCATCGGCATCGCGGTGCAGGCACTGCCGGCCACCTGATTAAGACAACAAGCAAACGACCCATGCAGTTTGAACGCCGCATGGGTCGTTTTAGTGTCGAACTATATTATTTCTTCCACAGCCCGTCCGGGTACTTGCCTGTTTCGGTCAGCTCACGCAGGGCGGCTTCCACCAGGGGGCGGTCAGAGGCATTGGTGACGCCAAACCAGCGGTCCTTGGAGGTGAAGACTTTGACCCTTGCTTCCTTGTCCTTGAGCAGGTCACCCACGAGGTTGGGCAGGTAAAACTCAGCCTTCAAGGGATTGGTTTTCATCGCTTCCTCGTAAAAATCCAGGAAGCGCGCTTCAATATGATCCAGCAGGCTGGGGGTAAAAGCCCACATGTTCATGGACACCGTGGTCTCCCCGGGCAGGCGGTGATACACCTGGTTGTCCAGGGTGTACATGGGCCCGTCAATGGTGGGGATGATGTGCAGGCGCTCAATGATGCTGCCCAGATAGCCTTCTTCATTCACCTGGCACTCACCGCGGGAGACATAGCCCGCGTCAGACAGCGTGTTTTGCAGTTGGAAGCCCGCCATCGCGTAGTGGTCCTTTTCGGGACCCGCGTTTAAGAAACCATACAATTTTTCCATGGCGTCCAGGCCATAGAAATCATCGCCGTTCAGCGCGCAAAAGGGCGCGTCAATGGCGTCTTTGCAGCAGAGGATCGCGTGCGCGGTGCCCCAGGGCTTGTTGCGGCCTTCCGGGATTCTCAAGCCTTCGGGCAGCTTGTCCAGCTCCTGCATCACGTACTGCACTTCCATGCGGTCCTCGACGTTTTTGCCGACGATCTCACGGAAGTCGTCCTTGATGCGGTTGTTGACGATAAAAATAACGCGCTCAAAACCGGCGCGCAGCGCATCAAACAGGGAATAGTCAATCAGGCTTTCGCCGTGTGCGCCAAAAGGCGTCATCTGCTTGAGCCCGCCAAAGCGGCTGCCGATGCCCGCGGCCATCACCACCAATATGGGTTTCTTATTCATCGTATCCTCCTTGGTTTTATTGGTATCAGAATAGCACAAGAAACTGCAAATTTCCAACTGAAATTGCGTAACCACGCAAAAATTGCTTGAATCAAACCTGCCCTTCCTGTACACTACAATTGGAGGGATATGATGGATCATCAGGATTATTTCACCCTAAAGGAAGAGGAGCGCGCCGCGAAGCAGGACCGCTACCGCTTTGCCGCGGGCATGACGGATTTTGTGGGCGTCATCCTGGGCGTCGTTGTAATCCTCTTAATGCTGCTGCTCATTTTCAGCCTGGTCAACTGGCTCCGACGCGACATCAGCAACACCTTTACCTTCATCAACACCCGCTTTTCCTGATGGACGAACGCTGGGAGCAACTCAATACTCACATTCAAGTCTGCGCGCGCTGCGCGCTTGCGCAGGGCATCACCAACAAGGTGCCGGGCCAGGGCAACCGGAATGCCCGCTTGATGATTATTGGCGAGGGGCCGGGGGCGGATGAGGATGCCTCCGGCCTTGCTTTTGTAGGCAAGGCAGGACAGCTGCTTACCAGGATGCTGGCGGCCATTGATCTTGCGCGGGAGGATGTCTTCATCGCCAATGTGGTCAAATGCCGCCCGCCCGGCAACCGCGCGCCCCTGCCGGAGGAAGTGGCCACCTGCCTGCCCTTTTTGCGGGAGCAGACGCGCCTGATCCGCCCGCAGGTCATTCTTCTGCTGGGCGCGAGCGCGCTGAAGGTTGTACTGGGGCCAGACAAACGCATCACCCGCTGCCGCGGGCAGTGGACGGAATCAAAAGGCGTGTTCATTCTGCCTACCTTCCACCCGGCGGCCCTCCTGCGCGATCCTGCCAAAAAAAAGGACGCCTGGGCAGATTTACAGGCGGTCCGGGACAAACTGGCTGAATTGCCTTTTAAGGGGGCTTAGCACTGGGGCAAAAATCGCCCAACAAGCTTGTAAAAACAAGCGATATGCAAGACTGCAAATGGATAAATTTAACCGTTTTCGGGTAGAATATCAGTAAGGAGGGATGAGTATGGAATTTATTGTAGAGAACCTGGCAATCATCATCTGTGTCCTTGTCGGTACGGGCTTGATCGTTGTCGAGGTGTTCATGCCGGGCTTTGGCGTGCCGGGAATTGCCGGCTTCGCGCTCTTGGCGGCCAGTGTGTATTTCACCTGGATCCGGCATGGCTTAATCGCGGGGTTGAGCCTGGCTGCGGGCGAATTGGTCTTAACCGGCATCGCGCTGACCATCTCGCTGCGCTCGGCGTCAAAGGGACGCCTGTCCAAGTCACCCCTGGTGCTCAAGGGCGGGCAGACCCGCAAGGACGGCTTTGTATCCACCGATGAATACGATGGCTATGTCGGTAAAACCGGCCAGACTATCACAGTACTGCGCCCCGCGGGCATCGCCGAGGTGGACGGCGAGCGGCTCAACGTGGTAAGCGAAGGCGATTTTATCGCAAAAGGCGCCCAGGTGGTCATTACGGCAGTCGAAGGCGCCCGGATTTTAGTGGAAGAGGTAAAGGCCGATGTTTGATGAACTCAATTTTTTAGGAGGTGCTGGTATGCCTGAGATTCTGTTGGGGATTGTTGTAGTTGCTGTTATCTTACTGTTTGTGGTCTTCTTCCGCTATGTGCCCATCGGGCTGTGGATCAGGGCCCGCGCCTCAGGCGTACCGCTAACCATCTTCACCCTGATTGGTATGCGTCTGCGCCGCATCTCCCCGCAGCGGCTGGTTGATTCCCTGATCACCTCCAGCAAGGCGGGCTTGAACCTCACCGTCAACCAACTGGAAAAACACTTCTTGGCGGGCGGCAACATCGAGCGCGTGGTCAAAGCCCTGATCTCCGCGCAGCAGGCCGCCATCAAGCTCACCTTTGAGCAAACCTGCGCCATCGACCTGGCCGGCCGTGATGTGCTGGAAGCCGTCCAGATGAGCGTTATCCCCAAGGTCATTGAGTCCCCGCCCGTCGCTGCCATCGCCAAGGACGGCATCGAGTTGCGCGCCAAGGCGCGCGTCACGGTGCGCACCAGCATCCAGCAATTGGTTGGCGGTGCCGGTGAGGAGACGGTCATGGCCCGTGTTGGTGAAGGCATTGTCACCACCATCGGTTCCTCTCCCACCCATAAGGAAGTATTGGAAAACCCGGATCTCATCAGCCGTACCGTGCTCAACAAGGGCCTGGACGCCGGGACCGCGTTTGAAATCTTGTCCATTGACATCGCCGACGTCGACGTCGGCCGCAACATCGGCGCCCAATTGCAGATGGATCAGGCCGAGGCCGATCGCCGCATCGCCCAGGCCCGCGCGGAAGAGCGCAGGGCAATGGCAGTCGCGCGTGAGCAGGAAATGAAAGCCGAAGTCCAGGAGATGCGCGCCAAGGTGGTCCAGGCGGAGGCTGAAGTGCCCCTGGCCATGGCGGAAGCCCTGCGCACCGGCAAACTGGGCGTGATGGACTACTACCAGATGCAAAACATCATGGCCGATACGCAAATGCGCGACGGCATCAGCAAGGCCGCGGACCCGCGTGAGACCCCGCCCCAGGGCCAGTAATGCGCCGCTACTTGATGGGAAAGGAGGGTGACCATGCCTAATTTCAGCTTGGGTTTACTGGCTGTGCTGTTTTTGGCCAGCGCCATCATCAGGCGCATCATCCGCCAATTCCAGGTGGAAAGCCGCATCCGCAACAGCCTGAACCAACAACGGCAGGCGGCGTCCCCGCAGCCGGCCGGCTTCCAGGAGGCCGCACCCTACCAACACCCGCTGCTGCGTAAGGAGGAACCTCAAAAGCCTGAGCCGCGCACGCAGATAGAGCAGTCCGAGGAAGGGCAAAGGCACATGGCGGATACGCCCGCCTTCAACGAGAAGATGGAAAGGCGCCGCAAGGAAGCCGATTTGCACGCGGCCAGCCGGGCGCAAAAGGCGCACCCGCAAACGGCGACTAAAAAACCCAGTGTGATACCTGTTTTGTCCGGCTCTTCCCTGGTACAGGCTGTCATCACCAAGGAGATCCTGACCCGCCCGCCCTCTGCCCGCAAACCCTACTACCAGGCGCGCAGAGGCACCTGAGGCCAAGTTAAAAACCGCAAGAAAACCGCTTCATACGAGGCGGTTTTCTGCTGATCACAGCGTGTGTACAGGGCATATTTTCCTCCTGCAAAAGTTGAAAAAATAATGTTTGCATTCCGCATAGCAACTGTGGTATGATTCTCGTTGTGACATTGGACGGTCCGCTGTATCCAGGCCGATGCATGAACGTCTGTAACGTAAGGAGGAAACCCCATGAGTGAGATTATCCGTTCCCTTGAGAAGCAGCAGATGCGTGATGACCGCATCGACTTTGGCATCGGTGATACAGTCCGCGTGTTCGTAAAGGTCGTTGAGGGCAGCCGTGAGCGCCTGCAGGCCTTTGAAGGCACCGTCATCGCCAAGCGCAATGGCTTTAACCGTGAAACCTTTACCGTGCGCCGCATGTCCTATGGCATCGGTGTGGAGCGCACCTTTCCGCTGCACTCCCCGCGCGTTGACCGCATTGAATTGGTCCGCCCGGGCAAAGTCCGCCGCGCCAAGCTGTACTACCTGCGCTCCCGTCAGGGCAAGGCTGCCAAGATTAAGGACGCGTCCCAGCGCTAAGCACAATCATTTGCATCAAAAAAGTGGCTTCGGCCACTTTTTTTAATGCCTTCATATTCTCTTGTGATTATTTCCAGTGAAGGACAGGAATGCCCTTTCCCAATTCCCGTGTTTTGGGCTTGGGGTTCACCAGGTGGGGCTTGCCCACCATGCCAAGCATCGGCAGGTCGTTGGCGCTGTCGCCATAGGCGCTGGAAGCTTCCCAGTCCGCTTCAATCCCGCGCGCATTGAGCCACGCCTTAATCTGGCGGTTCTTATCCTCCCGCACTACATTCAGGGTGACCAGGTGCGCCTGGTTGCTTTGCGTAGCCAGGATGTCATCAACAGGCAGCGCGTCTTTCAAGTGCTGCAAATATACATATGGGGAGGCGGAGACCAGCAGCACCAGGTCACCCGCTTCATGATGTGCCTTCATTTTGTCCACCGCGTCCTGGTACAGGTTGGGCACCAGGTGGTCTTTGACAAAGGCCTTGCAGTACTGCTCAACCTGCTCCTGGCCCATCTTGTTGAGCGGGGAGAGCGACATGGACTTGGCCACTTCCACCGGCACCTTGCCCCTTTTCCATTGCAGTGTGGCCCACAATGTCTTCATCAGATAGGGGAGGGACATATGCCCCTGTTTGACAAATTGACGCACCAAGGTTGCGATGCTGTCCCCCTTGATCATGGTGTCATCAAAGTCAAACAGCGCCAGTTTCCGCTTCATCCTGTGTCCTCCCAAAACAAACTCGGGCATCAGGGTACTAAAGTGGTGTTTTGATGTCAATGTTTTGGCGCTTGAAACATGCAAGAAAACGAACCCCGCGGGCGTTATATTCCTGAATACCCCTTGTTGAAAATTTTGACAGGAGATTGCATCATGAAAAAACTACTCATCATCGCGTTGGCGCTCTTGCTCACCCTACCACTGACGGTCTTTGTGGAGGACACGCCAGGCGGGGATGCCCTCGTGTTTGATGGCGAGGTGTTTACCGCCCTGTTTTTGCCCGATGGCCGGGTTGTGTACGTACCCAACAAGAAGGGCAACACCCTTGCGCGGGATGAGCTGCGCTGCGTGGACCGGGACGGCAAACTGCTGTGGTCCTGCGCCATCCCGGCTGGCATGCAATATTGGGGCGGTCCGCATCAGTTGACGGATGGCAGCTTTGCCTTGGTCAACACCTTGGCGGACGGCAAGCGCTACCTGGAAATCATCAGCGCGCAGGGCGAACATCTGCGCTCCCAGCTGTTGCCGGATGAGATGGTGCCCCTGCTGGTCGCGGGGGCCAGGGTATATGGCACCCTGCAGGGAGAAAAGGAGCACCAGATGTTTCAAATCGACCTGAACGGTCAGGCGCAGCCGGTATCCTTTGACATCATCCGTCCCAATTCGGCGGTGATGTGGGCCTGGCCCAAGGGGGAGGGGCACATGCTGCTTATCCGGGGCAAGGCCAGTGATCTCGAGGACTTCACCCAGCGTACGGCCGATCAGGCATTGGTCTATCTGGATGAAACCGGCACTGAAACACTGCGCTCTGCCTACCTGTTTGAGCGCAATCTGCTTCATGGGTTTGAGCCGGACGCCGCCTTCAACCAACTGGGCGGCCTGACCGCCCTTGTAAAAGACAATTCCGGGGACAAGCCTTTCAACACCTTCTCCATTCACGTCTACGCGCCCCTGGCGGAAGTTGCGGAAGACTGGCACTACGCGGCGGATGCCCTGACAATCAAGCCCCAGTTGATCGACCAGCGGCCAGACGGCGGCTATACCGTCTGGGGGATAGGCAAACAGGCGGAGTCAGACAGCAGCGGCTTTGTGTTCCGCATGGAAACGGATGCCAAGGGCGATATCCAGTCATTTTCCGCGAAACAGGCTGAGGGCTGCCGCATGGTGCGCTATATCGACAACCAGCCCCATGTGTTTTACAGCTTTGGTCCCAATTCTTGGCTGGCACCGTTTGATACCTTTCCGGAGATGGAGATCAAGGTCGAAAAATTGGAGATCGACAACCACGGTTGATGGCATTTGGGATGGGATATACCATAAATGATGAATACGCGCGCATCTGCCGCCTTGGCATTGTGAGCGATGGCTTGGCGCATGTTTAAGTGCATAGACGCTATCATCAATGTACCTTCGGGCATCGAGGAAGCCATCAACCAGGTGGGGGACAGGTATCAACTGTGCAATGGGTGGATTAACACAAACTTTATGCGCAAGCGTCTAATTCGCACAAGCTGCTCCAGTGTTCGGAACATTACACTTCACACCAGCCTGGTCATATGCCCCTGGTCCATCTCGTGCACGGTGTCGCACAGCTCCTCAATGTCCAGGGAAAAGTGGCTGGCCAGCAGGATGGTCTTTCCTTGCTCCTGAAAGGATTTCAGCAGCGTTTTCATATCGGCCACGCCCTGCTTGTCCAGGCCGTTCATGGGCTCGTCCAGCACCAACAGGCGCGGGGATTCCATGATGGCCTGGGCGATGCCCAGGCGCTGGCGCATGCCCAGGGAATACTTGCCCACCGGCTTTTTCATGTTGGGGTCCAGACCCACCGTTTCAATGGCTTTGCGGATGTCCGCCGCTTTGGCCTGATTGCCCAGTCGCGCCAGCCACTTGAGGTTGCTGATGCCGCTTTCATTCGGCAGAAAGCCCGGGCTTTCAATCAGCATTCCAGTATCCGGGGCAAAATCCACGTCCTGGCCGATGCGTTTGCCAAACACCTTCGCCTCGCCACTGCTGGGGCGCAGGAAGCCCAGGATGCACTTCATCAGCACCGTCTTGCCAGAGCCGTTGCGCCCAATCAGCCCGTGAATCTGCCCGGCCTGCAGCTTACAGCTGACGTTCTTCACCACCGTATCCTGGCCAAAGCGCATGCTGAGGTTTTGTACCTCAATGGCGTACTCGGTCTTTTCGTGTGGGCTATTCATCAAAGGTACCTCCGGTAAACATAAAGTTGTAGCCGCGAATCTTGAAGGCGGCCAGCAGGAAGAACAGCAGGCTCAGCCCGCCTAAAATCAGGCTGGAGGTGCTGATGCGGGGCAGCAGGTCATAGCCAAAGTTGTGCATGATATAGGTGGCGTGCTGCAAGGGCGAGAGCCAAGCGGACAGCAGGTTGGCATAGAACTGGAACTCCCGCGGCAGGTTGAGCCAGGCCATGAATCGCTCCGGCGTTAACACAAAGCCCGTCAAGCCAATCAGCAGGGCGATGGCAGCGCCGGTCTTGCGGCTTTTCATCACCGTGAAGGCCAGCTGCACCGAGGACAGCAGCAGCATGTACAAAAACAGCAAGCCAAAAATCTGGAGCAGCGCGGGATAAGGCATGGTCAGCTTCACCATCTTGCGACTGACGGCAAAGGCCGGGTCAAAGCCGCCGGGGGAGAAGGACAGCATGGTGGCGGTGTCGCTCCACTGGGGGCTCAGATTGGCGTTGCCGATACCCAGCAGCACGCTGAACAGCAGCAGCATCAGGCAGTATCCCAGGGTGAGCAG